>JAFVBU010000311.1 GCA_017479805.1 Ruminococcus sp. | reverse complement strand
TGGTCGTCGCTTTCAGCTTTTAAGGCGACGAAATAAAACAAAGCGCTCCGCAAGGGTGAATTTCAAAAACAGTCCGGTGAACTGTTTTTGAAAGAGGGACGCCCTGCAAGTGAGGGCGTCCCTTGATTGAGCGGATGATAGTCGCCACTATAATACAAATTTCGTGGGACGCCGAGGGCGGCGTCCCCTACATTTCCAATTTTTCGCGTATGCGCTAAATTTTGATGTAAGCTGTTAGCCTGATGTAGGGGCGAACATTGTTCGCCCGTGTCAGGATTGATGTGTATGCTTGCGGGCGCACAATGTGCGCCCCTACAAATATAAATTCTGATTTAGCTTCGTAACACGCAGCGGAAAAACATACAAGACTATGCACTAAGCACTAACAACTAACCCGTATATCGGGTTAGTTTTTTATGTGCGGAAAAGAATATGGGACAGGTCAAGTTCACGGCTGTCTATTGACAAAAAAACTGTATAATGGTATAATCACGTTTGGGAGAAATGCTCCTTTGGGGGGAGCAGTCGGAAAGCTGATTTGAAACGAGGAATATTAATGAAAACTGCGGTAATGACCGATACCAACAGCGGTATTACACTGACGGAAGGAAGCAGCAACGGCATATATGTGCTGCCTATGCCTGTGGTCATCGACGGAAAGGACTACATGGAGGAGCTTACACTCACAAACGACGATATCTACAAGGCACTCAACGAGAACAAGGACATTGTTTCGTCACAGCCATCACCCGGGGCACTGACCGAAATGTGGGAGAAGATATTCGCAGACGGCTATGACGAGCTGGTGTATATCCCCATGTCCAGCGGTCTCAGCGGCTCATGCAATACAGCCAAGGCTCTGGCGATGGATTATGACGGAAAGGTTGTTGTTATCGATAATCACCGTATCTCCATAACTCTGCTGGACTCCGTTTACGATGCGAAGTTCATGGCTGAAAACGGTAAAAACGCCGAGGAGATAAGAGCTGCCCTTGAAAAGAGCGCATACGATAACGATATATATATCACACTTCACAGCCTCAAGCGCATAACCAAGACAGGACGCATAACCTCCGCGGGTGCGGCTATTGCAACAGTGCTCAATCTCAAGCCTATCCTGAAGATTCAGGGCGGCAAGCTTGATGCCTATGCCAAGGCAAGAGGTATGGCGGCTGCTGAGCAGAAGATGTTCGAAGCTGTCCACAAGGACCTCAGCGGAAAGTACGCAGGTATCGCCAAGGAGCACCTCAGCATTGGCGCGGCAGGTACTATGGAGTCCCCCGAAACTGCAAGGCAGTGGGTGGAGAAGGTGAAGAACGAGTTCCCGGGATATAAGGTGACATATCGTCCCCTTGCCTGTTCCATTGCCAGCCATATCGGCACAAACACTCAGGGCGTGGCAGTAGGTATCACTGAGAGACCACTGGTCTGTGAATAAATAAGAATACAGATAATCATGAGCGGCAATGCCGCTCATTTTTTGTTTGTGTTATGAAGCACGGTTAGTACATGATAACTATTATTTGGCTATTTACAGGCTCTTGCGGGCACTATATAAGTTTCTTGTATGCAACAAACGATGCTATAGGTTGATTTTATAAGGACAACGTGTTATAATTGATAATGTAATAACAATGTCAGACAGCTATGGATCACACGAAGGGGGATCAATAATGCTTGAATTAAAGAATATATCATTCAGCGCGGAAAGCGACGGAAAAAATGTCGAGATAATCCGCGATATAAGTCTCACTGTTGAGGACGATAAATTCATTGTCATAACAGGACCCAACGGCGGCGGAAAGTCCACCCTCGCCAAGCTCATCGCAGGTATCGAGAAGAATACCGCAGGAAGCTTCATTTTGGACGGCGAGGATATCACCGACAAGAATATCACCGAGCGTGCTAAAATGGGTATCGGTTTTGCGTTCCAGCAGCCTGTCCGTTTCAAGGGCATGACAGTTGTGGACCTTCTCAGGATAGCCGCAGGCAAGAATCTGTCAGTGTCGGAAGCCTGCGAATACCTCTCTGAGGTAGGACTCTGCGCCAAGGACTACATCGACCGTGAGATAAATGCATCGCTCTCGGGCGGAGAGCTGAAGCGTATCGAGATAGCTACCGTACTGGCAAGGAACGTGAAGCTGGCTCTCTTTGACGAGCCTGAGGCAGGTATCGACCTGTGGAGCTTCAACAACCTTATCCGTATATTCGAGAAAATGCGCAGCGAGTGCAAGGGCAGGTCCATTGTGGTCATCTCCCATCAGGAGCGTATCCTCAATATTGCCGACGAGATCATCGTCATTGCTGACGGCAGGATCGCCAAGAAGGGCAGCAGGGACGAGATACTCCCCGAGATCACAGGCACGGAAAGCGCAGTTAATATCTGCCATAAAATGGCGTAAGGAGGCGGCACTATGGTTGAGATGGACGCAGTTCAGAAAAGACTTTTCAAGGAGGTAGCCGACCTCCACAATATACCCGAGGGAGCCTATAACCTCCGCGCAAACGGCGAATCCATAAGCAGAAATACTACCGCGAATATCGATATACAGTCAAAGACCGATGTCAGCGGCATAGATATACGAATAAAGGCAGGCACCAAGAATGAGAGCGTGCATATCCCCGTAGTTCTCAGCCAGAGCGGTCTCAAGGAGGACGTCTACAATGACTTCTACATCGGTGAGGACTGCGATGTGCTAATCGTAGCAGGCTGCGGTATCGATAACTGCGGCGCTCAGGACTCCGAGCACGACGGTATCCACCGTTTCTACATCGGAAAGAACTCCAGAGTACGCTATGTTGAGAAGCACTACGGCTCAGGCGACGGCAGCGGCAAGCGTATCCTCAACCCTGTCACAGAGGTACACATGGACGAGGGCAGCACCATGGAGATGGAAATGGTGCAGATAAAGGGCGTTGACTCCACAAAGAGATCGACTATCGCTGACCTGAAGGCTGATGCGAAGCTGGTCGTACATGAAAGGCTCATGACCCACGGTCAGCAGCAGGCATACAGTATCTATAAGGTGGACCTCAACGGCGACGGCTCTAGCGCAGACGTAGTTTCCCGTTCAGTAGCCCGTGATGATTCCTACCAGAAGCTTGACCTCTGCGTTGTGGGAAGCGCAGCCTGCAGCGGTCATACGGAGTGTGACTCCATCATCATGGACAACGGCCGTATCCTTGCGGTGCCATCACTGGAGGCAAACAATATCGATGCGGCACTGGTTCACGAGGCAGCCATCGGCAAGATAGCAGGCGAGCAGCTCATAAAGCTCATGACACTGGGTCTTACCGAAGCGGAAGCCGAGGAACAGATAATCAACGGATTTCTTAAATGATAAAATCCCCGAAGCTTTTGCTTCGGGGATTTTTAGTTGTCAGTGCTTAGTGCATAGTCTTGTATGTTTTTCCGCTGTGTGTTACAAAGCTAAATCATAATTTAGCGCATACGCGAAAAATTGGAAATGTAGGGGACGGTGTCCTCGACGTCCCACGAAATGCATTACACGCCCAACGGGACGCCGAGGGCGGCGTCCCCTACACATATAAATTCCGATTTATCATAACAGTTCGACCAACGAAAAAAGCTGAAATAAGAAAGACCCCTCGGTCATAAGGGGGCCTTTCTTATCTATTATTCAGAGAGGTGGGGGTCAAGCGAGCTTTAAGAAGAAAGCAGTGTATAACTGCGGTCGTAGCTGCGGAGCCTGTGTGATATGCGGCTCCGTATATGCGCCGCTTCGGCTGTCTGCGGAGTGAAAAATGTCCTGTAACATTCATGGAAAACCAGACAGCCTCATTGCTTTCTGACCTTATTATATAATAATCCCATGCCGATTACAAGACAAAAATTGCCGATAAACACACCTTTTTAGTCGTTTATTGCTCTTTATCCTGCGAAAGCTGCCGCCCGATTTGACAATATGGTCAGTAACATTTATAATGTATGTGAAAAGGTCACGGAAAAGACCGGAAAAGGATATAAAAAGGACACATCACGGCTTTATAATACAGATAGAAGTAAGGAGCGCGCGGCTTATGGAAAAAATACTGCTTATAGAAGACGATACCGAGATATGCGAGATGATACGCAATTATTTTGAGACAAAGGGAACTGCGGTGACCTCGATCAATGACGGCGGTGAAGCCTTCGACCTTATCCGCGGCGGCACCGATGACTTTCAGCTGGTGCTGCTGGATATAATGCTGCCCGATACGGACGGATTTACCCTGTGCAGACAGCTCCGCATGAGGAGCGATATCCCCGTCATATTCATCACCGCGAGGGGCAGGGAGGAGGACATCCTCAGCGGCTACGACCTTGGCTGCGACGACTATATCGTCAAGCCCTTTCTGCTGTCGGTGCTTTACAGCAAGTGCGAGGCGCTGGTGCGCAGGGCAGGGGGCGCGGAGGAGAAAAAGCTGCTGACCTGCGGCGGTATCAGTCTTGACACAAGGACACTCCGCTGCTTTGCCTGCGGGAATGAGGTGGAGCTGCCGCCTAAGGAGTTCGCCATACTCCGCTATCTGCTGGAGCATGAGAACTGGGCGGTGAGCCGCGATACCCTGCTGGACAGGGTCTGGGGCTATGATTATTTCGGCAGCGACAGAGTGGTGGACAATCATATAAAAAAGCTGAGAAAAGCCCTCGGCAGCGCAGGCAGCCAGATAAAGACACTTGTGGGACGGGGGTATAAGCTGACAAAGGAGTGAGCAAAATGAAAAACAAGCTATTCAGACATAAACCAAAGCGGACTACCTTCTGGAAAATGTTCGCAAAGGCGATGATACTGCCAATCATTGTGACCGTTGCACTATCATATTGTCTTACTGTTTTTATAAGATTAAGAGTTGTAAACGATGTATCATCATCGGTCGGATGGTTTCAGAGCGAGTACCTTAACAGGACACTAAGAACCGGTATAAATGGAAAGATACCTGAACCGGCATATATAAGTATGTTCGGAAATATCTATCCCGAGCCCGAAGGAGGAGCCATTTATCCTATTACATGGGTAGAGCCTGAATACAAGGCGGTCACCTTCACCTTTGATAAGGACGGAAATATCATTGATTCAAACAGCGGAAAAATAGTTATAGTCGTCAGGATGAGCGAAGAGCCGGGAGACAGAGAATGGTATTACTGTGATCCTATGGAATATGATATTCCTGAATTAAAAGAATTCTGCACAAAAATGTTTAGTAAAAATGCTGATATTCACAATAAGATCATTCTCGATATTACAAGTCTGTATATTAATGCTGGCGAAAGAAAAATGATTCCGCATACCATAGAGGTAACAGAAGGCAAAGTATCATATGGCTACATGGATTACGGATTCTGGACCAATTCAAGAAAAATTGACAAATACGAAGTCACTATAAATGCTGATGTGGAGGGATACGAGCTTACCGATATATACTCAAGAAATGACAAAGAGAAGAGATATCCATGCGGAAGCATTCAGGGAGTATACGGCTGCTCCGCAGAACAGTTCAATGAAATGTACGCAGAATGCAGTGATGATGTACAAACTTTTATTAAGGTGACAGATTCTCAGTTCTTCAGTAATTCCGGCGATCCTTATATGAAAGTCGTAGGACATACAGAATTAAGAAGGCTTTATTCCGACGATGAAAGATATGGCATATGCTCCTATGTAGTCAGCGATGTATCGCATCTCCGATCATGGTACAGGATGATAATCATAATGTTTTTGCTGTTTGCATTCATGACATTCATAACCTTCCTCATATGCTGGCGCAGAAACGTGAAGAACAAGGCTCAGTACGCCTTTGAGGACTACCAGCGCGCGCTGACAAACAATCTCGCCCACGACCTGAAAACGCCTCTTGCGGTCATAGGCGGCTATGCCGAGAACCTCATTGAGATGCGTAAAGAGGGCGGCGGCGAGAAGGAGCTCCGCTATCTTGGCTCCATTATGGACAACGTGGCGTATACGGACAGTATCATCGCCAAGACACTCCGTCTCAGCGAGACCGAGCAGACAAAGGAACTGAACAAAGTGAAAGTTGATATAAAGGCGCTTGCGGAGAAACTGGCAGATAAATACAAAGCGGCTCTGGAGGAGCGCGGCATAGAGCTTGTCGTAACGGGCGGCGGTGAGATAACTGCTGACGAGGACACTCTCATCTCCGCTGCGGAGAACCTTATCTCCAACGCGGTGAAGTACACCCGTGACGACGGCACAATAAAAATAACAGCCGACAAAAAGCGGCTGGCAGTGGTAAATGATGTGGCGGAGAATGTGGACACGAAAGACCTTACCATGCCCTTTGTCAAGGGGGACAAGGCTCGCAGCGACAAGAGCAGCAGCGGTCTCGGACTTGCCATAGCTTCTGCGGCTGCGGAGCGCAACGGCTTCGGGCTGAAAGTAAGCTGTAAGGACAAGCGGTTCACGGCAGAGATAATATTCAGATAAAAAAGGCTGCAAGGTATAAGAGTAGTACTTATATAGAAGTTCATATGTAATTATTGGGGGAAAAAACCTTTCTGAGGAAAGGTTCTTTTCCCCCAAGCCCCCTTTTTCCAAAGACTTTATAACTGAATTTAGCCCCGACAGGGCGCTCCTCACAAAATGTGAAAATCAGTAATAATACTGAGAGCGCCCTGTTGGGGCTAAATTTAATGCTGAAAGTTTTAGGAAAGGAGTTTGAGGAAGAACCCTTTTTCAAAAGGGTTTTCCTCAATATCACTTGTAAAACTTCTATAAGAGTAC
>JAFVBU010000310.1 GCA_017479805.1 Ruminococcus sp. | reverse complement strand
GCTAATATACTCGGCGCTACAGCAAAATATCCATAAATGCTTGTATAAATTCCAAATAATTGCGTCAAACTTTTTCACCATACGACAGTATGCTTTCAAAAGTTTTCCTTGTTCTTTGAAATTTCTACGGCGCATTTTTTGTATATTTTGCTGTAGCGCCGAGTATAACAAAAAAAGACAGGCGCTTAACACCTGTCTTTTATATATATAATGAATTTTTTAGTGTCCGTAGCAGGATGGGATATTCTTCATGCGTGATCTGCGTGATACATCCCACACTCCCCCGTCGCTTTCATGTGAGCTGTCGCTTTCGCTTACAAGCTCCCTGAACTGCTTGACTTCCTTGCCTGTGCAGACATTCTTAGGGTCTGTATAAATATCGTTTTCGCTGATATCCAATGCCGCAACCGAACGTGCAGCCGCAGCTATAATGCCTTTCATTTCCTTTTCACGGACAGTCTCAAAAAATCTTATCCTGCTGCTTCTGACAACTCTCCTGTCTTCTTTCTCCTCTTTTTCCACTGAAAGGAACGGGGATGACATTGCACATATCTGAGCTGATAATACATTTGCTGCTGTTCTTTTTTTGGCTTTCATACAGATCCTCCTTTTGGGAAATGCTTCTTGTCCGCTTTACTACAGATAGTATAACATATCTCAAAAGAAAAATCAAGACTATTATTGCTGTTTTTTCAAAATCTGACCATAAAATGACATTTTGTCCGTGCCGTGATTTTAGGGATAAATTGAACCTCAGTCAGTTTGCGGAGCTTGTTTTTTAAAAGTCACGCAATACAGCCTTTTGCGGATAATCGTCTGTACAAATAGTATAATTTATATTGGTTTCTACTGAACAATTGAAAAAAGCAGCAAAATGGTACATACATCTTTGGAGCTTTTTGTGTTACTGTCGGGATGCCGCTTCATACAAATCAATGACATTTGTAACAGTGATAATGATATTCTTCACCTTGTAAAAGACGGTACAGCGTGGTATAATTTGAAAAAATACGAAAGGAGAATCGCTATGATCGGTACTAAAAATATCCCCGTCGGACTTTCGCAAAAGGAGCTTGACGACAAAAGCTACAAGAACAAAAACGTTCTCCAAAGCGTGAAATGCGCTTCACGTGGAGTAAAAGCCTGCTATGAGGAGGAACGGAATTTCAGGGACTACACCATTATCGCTTCGGTATTTCTCTTTTTCAACATCCTGCTCGGCTCGGAATTGTGGGAATATATCCTGTTCTTCTCACTGGCGGCAGGTGCGTTTTCTGCTGAATTCCTGAATACCGCCATTGAGCGTATCATCGACACCTACTTCAATGAAATAAGCGAGACAAACCGCTTCATCAAGGACACAGCGGCGGCAGGAGTTCTCATAATCGGCATGGCTTTCTTCCTCTCACAGGCGCTCATACTCATCCCCAAGCTCATGGTGCTGTTAAAATGAACGTATTATCAAGCATTGTGTCCATATACATCACGCTTATGTCGGTGATATTTGCAGGTGTAATGAATATGGTGTTTACGAAAAACTCCCTTTACCGCCGAAACAACCGTCCCATCGACAATGGACGGATTCTCTCTGACGGACGGCGGCTTTTCGGGGATAACAAGACGGTCAACGGCTTTATCGGCATGACGGTCAGCGGCGGACTTGCTCAGATGATATTGGGAGCGGTGTGCAGCTTCGTTCCGTCAATGGAAAGATGTAATCGCTTGTATGAAGCCTTTCCAAACACCCTTGCGGTGAACCTTTTCACAGGGCTGTTTTTCGGCTTTGCCTATGCACTGTTTGAACTGCCGAACAGCTTCATCAAGCGAAGAATAGGCATCCACGACGGCAAAACAGGAAGCGGAGCAGTGGGAGTGCTGTTCTTTATAATTGACCAGATAGATTCGCTTATCGGTGTTGCACTGTGTCTGTCGGTGCTGTGCCGTATAAGTGTCTGGGAATATTTCGGCTGTCTGCTTGTGGGAGCATTTACGCATATTGCGGTGAATCTGATATTGTACAAGCTGAGGATAAGGCGAAATATCTAAAAATAATAAAAAAGCGGCGAAGCCGCACAGACCGGGGTCAAGGGGGATGTTATCTCCCTTGCGGAGGGTGAACGAGGGAGGCAGCGCCTCCCTAACAAAGCAGTAAGACGGGCAAAGCCATGTCTTACGGACGGGTAAATGCAGCTAACGGTCAAGCCGATTACAGCGGAGGTTACTCTGAATCAGCTTGCCCGACAAACTAATTATAAATAAAAACAGGAGATGATCTTATGCTGAAACGCCTTAATATCTACTTCAAAGAAATGTACCCACTCTTGCCACGGTTTATCCTCGGATTTATCGTATTCGGCGAGATATACTTCATAGTCCTGCTAAACAACGGTGTCACCGATTTCCACATCACCATCTCGGAATTCGTCGGCAGCTTCACCGTTTTCAGCTTTCTCTGCTGGCTTAGGATAGCAGACGATTTCAAGGACTACGAGCTGGACTGCCGACTTTTCTCGCACCGTCCGCTTCCGTCAGGCAGAGTTACCAAAAAAGACCTTGCAATATTCGTTTCCGCACTTATCGCAGTAACAGTCATACTCAACCTTATATTTATGAACAACTTCCCGTACTTCCTGTTTCTGTACATCTACGGCACTCTCATGTCGCTGTGGTTCTTCCACAAGAAAAAGATACAGAAAAGCCTGCCCCTTGCGCTGGTGACACACAATCCCGTGCAGATGATAATGAATATCTACATTATATCATTCACCTGCATAAAGTACGGACTTTCCGCATTCACGCTCACCAACTTCCTTGCCGCATGGACTCTATACTTCCCTGCGCTGATATGGGAGATATCCCGAAAGGTAAGAGCACCGAAGGATGAGACCGAGTACGTGACCTATTCAAAGCTGTTCGGTTACAAAAAGCCCGTGAAATTCGTGCTCATAATCACACTTGTCGATATTATGACCAACGTGCTTCTGGTCTACAGATTAAGCCGGATATCAGTTGCGGCTCTGCTCATAAATGTGGCATGGATGACATGGAAATTCATCGAATTTATGGGCGAGCCCGAGAAGTTCAAGCTGGTGGACAAGGTCGAAAGATACACATATATACAAGAGAGCATAATGCTCATTACCGTTGCCGCTTATATCGCTTCACAGCGTTTTGGCTTTACATTGATATGATAACAGAGAATTACAAAAACACAGGCGCAAAGGCACAGCGGCTCACTGATATGAAAAACAGCGGCATAAACGTTCCCGATTTTGTCTGCGTGAACTCCGTGAGCGAGCTGAAAGCGCTTAATATGGACAAAAACGACATATATTCCGTTCGCTCCTCCGCAAGCTGTGAGGACGGTGAAAACCGCTCCTTTGCAGGTCAGTTTGACACTTATTTATATGTCAGCGGCGGCGAACTGGAAAAGTATGTTGAAAAGTGCCTTTCATCCGCTGGAAGCTCCGATGACTACATGGAGAGCATGGGAGAAAATAAGGGTAATGTCAGGATAACCGCTATTGTGCAGGCCATGATAGATGCCGATATTTCGGGAGTTATCTTTACTGCAAATCCGCAGGGTATACTCAATGAGACTGTCATAGCCGTTGGCAAAGGCGCAGGCTGTGCTGTGGCTGACGACAGGACTGAGGTCACACATTATTATTACAACCTTTCCGATGATATCTACTGCTTTGAACAGCAGGGGGATTCACCGATAATTCCCGAAATTCTGCTGAAAGAGCTGATAGGCATATCAAAAAAGATTTGCAGTATCTTCGGGGAGTATCAGGACATCGAGTTCGCCGTAAAGGACGGCATAATATGGATATTGCAGTCACGCCCCATAACCTCGCTCAATGTGAAAAAGCCCGTAATTCTTGACAGCAGCAACATCTCCGAAAGCTACCCGAATATCTCGCTTCCGCTGACTGTCAGCTTCGTGAAAGAGGTCTATTATCAGGTGTTCAGAAGCTGTGTGCGCCGTGAAACAAGGAATGACGGCACAGCGGAGAGAATGGACGAAAGTCTGCGGCTGATGGTTGACAGCGTGAACGGACGGGTGTATTATAGGATAAGCAACTGGTACGACGTTATCATGCTCCTCCCCTTTTCAAAGAAGATAATCCCCGTGTGGCAGGAAATGCTCGGTGTGGGCGACAAGGCTGTTTCCCACGGTGATAAGCCGAAATTCGGCACAAAGCTGAGAGTTGCGCTTTCGTTTGTGGAGTATCTTTTCACCAACAGACGGAAAATGAAGTGGCTTGGCGGCTATTTCAGCGAGGTGTACAATGAGTGCTCAGCGGCTATAAACAGCACTTCCGACCCGAAGCAGCTTGCCGCTGTATACCGTCAGCTCTGCGATGCGCTGGCCGGGGAGTGGGACCTGACGCTCATAAACGATATGTACACATTTATCTTCACGGGACTGTTGAAAAAGTCGCTGACTGTGAGATACGGCGCTGATGAGGGAAAGCGGCTGACAAATATCTGCGTTTCCCGAAACAGCGGTATCGAGAGCATGAAGCCTGTGGAGATGCTCAGGGATATTCGCCGATGTTTCGCAGAAAGCGGCGCTCTTGACAGGCTGGAAAATATCAGCACGGATGAGGAATTTCAGCGGCTTTTGGAGGAATTCCCCGACTGCGGCGAAAATGTGAACGAGTACATTTCCCTTTACGGCGACCGCTGTCCCGAGGAGCTGAAGCTGGAAACCATGACCTACCGCCTTGCACCTCATCTGCTTTGCGGAAACATCCTCAGCGCCGTGGAGAAAAGTGCCGAAAACGAAGATATACCGCACATCGGGCTTGTGTCACGGTTCTTTGCGAAGCGTGCCGCTGACGGCATAAAGCTCCGTGAAAGCTCACGGCTCTCCCGTGGCAGGATATTTGCTCTTGTGCGTGAAATTGCCCTTAAAATTGCCGATGAACTGTGCAGACAGGGACGGCTCACGGAGCGACGTGATGTATTCCGGCTGACCCTTGAGGAAATGCTCGGATGTGCCGAAAATGCCGATGATATGCGTGAAACTGTTGAACTGCGTAAGGAACAGTGGCAGGACTACGGCAGACTTCCGCTGTATTCACGGCTCGTGTTTGCGGAAAAGCCCTTTGACAAGCGTTTGGGCAGAGTGGATATGCGAACAATGCAGACGAGCAGACAATTCTGCGGTATACCGTGCTCTGACGGCATTGCCGAGGGCGAGATCATCAAGATCGACAGGCTGACTGACGGCATCGATACCGAGGGAAAGATAATCATGGCAAGAATGACCGACCCGGGATGGGTATTCCACATTACACGGGCGAAAGGCATAGTTTCGGAACGTGGCTCACTGCTTTCGCATACGGCGATAATTTCAAGGGAGCTTGGAAAACCTGCCGTGGTGGGAGTGAGGGGCTTGTTTGACAGATTGAAGGATGGGGACAGAGTGAGGATAAACGGAGCGACGGGGGAAATAATATTATTGCTCCCCAACTAACTCTTGAAGTTTCTTGCTTGTCCTGACAGCGAAATACTGCGTCAGAAAGTCTTGAAATGCGACAGCATTCCTGCGCCTTTCCTCCTTGTCTTTCGCTGCCAGCCCTACGCAATAATTCTTCAAGAGTTAAT
>JAFVBU010000309.1 GCA_017479805.1 Ruminococcus sp. | reverse complement strand
CTCCGAAAAGAGTCAGAGCAGAAGAAATCAAAGCTGGAAAAACGTAACAAGGAGCTTGACAACATTATACGCTGTCTATATGAAGATAGAGTGACAGGCAGGATAACTCCTGAGCGCTACGACAGTCTCGCAACAGGCTACGAAAAGGAGCAGTCCGAGCTGAAAGCAGAACTTTCTACGCTCTCGAATCAGCTCGATAGTATGGGCTTACAGGAGAAATATGTGCAGGACTTCATTGAAAAGGCAAAGGCAAACATCGAAATGAAGGAAGTAACTCCTGAACTGCTCAGAGCGTTCATATCTCGCATTGAAGTCTATGAGAAGCCTGAGAAATATTCGCGGACCTGCGGTAACACCATACTGATACGCTACACCTTCCAGACAATTCATGAGCCTGCACCGATTCAAAAGCCGTCTGAAAACAAGACCTTTGCACAGGCAGCTTGCTAAAAAGAAAACCGAGTGGCTAATAACCACTCGGTTTACATAAGATTTTAATAATGTTCCGTTAAGAATAGCACACAAATGTGCGCCCATGCTTATAAACTAATTACTCCTCCGGCTCTTTGATCTCGCCAACGATCGGCAGGGGATCGATGCCCTGTCTGGTGTAGTAATCGGAAAGTGCCGATCTTACAGCCTGCTCTGCAAGTACGGAGCAGTGTATCTTTACAGCAGGGAGACCGTCGAGAGCCTCTACAACAGCCTGATTTGTCAGTTTGAGAGCGTCGTCGATCGACTTGCCCTTGATAAGCTCTGTTGCCATTGAGGATGTAGCTACAGCCGCACCGCAGCCGAATGTCTTGAACTTAGCGTCTGTGATGATGCCCTTGTCTATTTTCAGGTACATCTTCATGATATCGCCGCACTTAGCGTTGCCGATCTCGCCTACGCCGTCAGCGTCTTCGATCTCGCCAACATTTCTTGGATTTGAAAAATGATCGAGAACTTTTTCACTGTACATCATAATTGATCTTTCTCCTTTAAACCTTTTTTATAATATCATTTCGTTTTATCAGCTTTCGCATATTTACATCATCGATAGCCAGCAGCAAGCCTGCTTCAGCGCCCTCTGCCACCTTATTGCAGACCGTTTTGTACTGCTCGATGCCGATTATAGCCGTGTCTGCTATGACAGTTTCGCCACGGCATATCTGTATACTGTCACCGACCTTGAATACTCCGCCTGTTACCGTTCCCACGGTCACCAAGCCTTTTTTGGAGATATAGATAGCATCATCGATAACAAATTCCGCATAGGTACTGTCTGTGACTCCTGATTCGGATGTATAGACGTTGTTTTCGTAGTCACGGAGTTCTTTTTCGTCGTCGGTCAGTATTCCGTCTGTGCTGATACCTTTGTTAAAGAGTTTGTCAAGAAGTCCCATTGTGCACCTCTTATGCGTACTTTTCGCCTTTCATCATCTTTTCCCATACAGGTGACATTGAACGCAGCCTCTCAACTACCTTTGGGATAACCTCGAGGATATAGTCAACATCCTCGTCTGTAACGTCCTCCTCGATGGAAAGACGGAGCGAGCCGTGAGCGACCTCATGCTTCAGACCGATGGAGAGGAGCACGTGTGACGGGTCGAGCGAGCCTGATGTGCAGGCTGAACCCGATGAAGCGCAGATACCGTTGAGGTCGAGCATAAGCAGGAGGGATTCGCCCTCTATGCCCTCAAAGGATATATTCAGATTACCGGGCAGACGCTTGTCCCTGTCGCCGTTAAGACGGGTGTAGGGGAGCTTGAGCATACCGTCGATAAGGCGGTTTCTTCTGGGAGTGATGATAGCTGCCTTTTCAGCGATATTCTTAGTAGCAGCCTCGATAGCCACACCAAGACCAACGATAGCAGGAACGTTCTCTGTACCTGCACGCTTGTTTCTCTCCTGTCCGCCGCCGTGGATGAGGTTGGGGAGAGTAAGTCCCTTTCTGATATAAAGCACGCCGATACCTTTCTGAGCGTGTATCTTGTGACCCGAGAGAGACAGCATATCGATGCCCTGCTTGTGAACGTCTATTTCAACGTGACCAACAGCCTGAACAGCGTCGGTGTGGAAAATTACTTTCTTTTCCTTGCATATAGCAGCGATCTCGTCGATGGGCTGGATAGTGCCTATCTCGTTGTTTGCGTACATGATAGTAACGAGGGCAGTATCCTCACGGATGGCATTTCTCACATCCTCGGGATCGATGAGACCCTTGTCGTTTACCTTGATATAAGTTACCTCAAAGCCCTTTTTCTCCAGATACTCACAGGTATGGAGAACAGCATGGTGCTCGAAAACGGAAGTGATGATATGCTTCTTGCCACGCTTTTCCTGAACCTCAGCCATGCCCTTGATAGCCCAGTTATCGGACTCAGAGCCGCAGCTTGTGAAGAAGATCTCCTTAGGGTCAGCACCGAGAGCCTTTGCGACCTTTTCTCTTGCGTCCTCAATATCTCTCTGAGCGTCACGACCCAGCTTGTATATACTTGAAGCATTGCCGTAAGCGGTACGGAAATGCGGAAGCATAGCGTTGAGGACTTCTTCCGATACGGCAGTAGTTGCTGCATTGTCTGCGTAAATAAATCTCTTTTCCATCTGGAAAACCTCCGATCATTGCGAATTATGGTTGTCTCTGTAGTGAAAGATCAAATAAATTTCAGCCGAGACAAAAAAATTTATAATGAATATTTATCCCTCTGCTCTACAGCGAGCCTGTCGCAGCGTTCATTTTCGGGATGTCCTGCGTGACCCTTGACCCAAACAAAGGTGACCTCATGCTTTTCCAGCAGGGGCAGGAGCATTTCCCACAGATCTACGTTAAGAGCAGGTTTTTTGTCGGATTTTATCCAGCCCTTTTTCTTCCAGCCGTAGACCCAGCCTTTTGTAACGCTGTCGCAAACGTACTTGCTGTCAGTGGTGAGTGTTACCTTACACGGTTCTTTCAGTGCGGAAAGCCCCTTTATAACGCCGAGAAGCTCCATGCGGTTGTTGGTGGTATCCTTGTCGCCGCCCGAAAGCTCCTTTTCGTAGGATTTTCCGTTGGCAGTGAAGCGGAGCACCACACCGTAGCCCCCGGGACCCGGGTTGCCGCTGCACGCACCGTCCGTGAATATTTCAACTGATTTTATATCGGCTCACCTCTTGGGAATTGACAACAGGGCAGAATGACCCATCGTCAAAAGTATTCTCAATGTATATTTTACAGCAAAAAGGTATAAAAATCAACCGTTGTTAACCGCAGTAAACGGTAATATTGTTTGCTTATACAAACTCGAGCTGTCGTCAGCTCGACCACACTCACGCTCCCACTCGCAAGCTCGTTCACTCTCTGCGAGGCTTTTACTCTGCTTTCGCACACGGGAGTAATTATGGGGCGTTGGTGTAGGGGCGCAGGCTGACGTCAGCTCGGTCGGCTTTTCATCCAGTGCCGACATACCCTCATGCTCAGACAGAATCCTGTCTCGCATTCGGGCAACCACACTCACGCTTCGCTCGCAAAGCTCGCTTACTCTCTGCGAGGCTTTTACTCTGCTTTCGCACACGGGAGTAATTATGGGGCGTTGGTGTAGGGGCGCACATTGGGCGTCCCTACACAGGCACTCTAATATTTATAAACAAAGTAAAAATCACACTTGACATTTTATCAAAATATGCTATAATATAAATAAAGAGAGCGCCGCACAGCCTGATGGCTCAGCGGTTCACCCTCAGTATCATGTTAAAATAACCGTCAACTTTTTGGAGAAGGAGGACGGTTATTTTTTATCCTTGTATATATTGCTTATGAGTGTGATAAGATTGATTACTACGTTAAATAATGTAAGTATTTCTAATGCACTCATGTCACTCACCCCCATTTCTGAGGGAAGAATAGAACCGCCTCGCCGCTGTCTGCAACGCTCTCTGTTTGTCATTATAACACAGAGAGCTTTTTTTGTCAATTATATGCAGATTTAAATATATTTTTGGACAAAACATCGGGCTGATAATATCCGCCCCTACAGAAATGATTACCCAACATTGCATAAAAAATAAGGACTGCCAAAGGCAGCCCCTACAAATTAAATTAATGCAAGCGTTTTCAGCACGAACAGCCAGCCTGTCAGAGAGAATGCGCTTCCGAGGGTTGCAAGCATTACTGCGAGAGCGGTTATACTGCCCTTGTGCCCGAAATTCTTCGCCATAACAAAACAGCTTCCCGTGGTGGCGCTTCCGAGCATTACCAGTATCGCTATCAGCTTCTCGCCCCTGAACCCGAAATGCACCGCAACAGGCAGGAACAGTGCACAAAACAGCACCAGCTTGACGAAAACTATCCCCACCGTCACTTTCAGCTTGTCCTTTGCCTCCTCTGCCTTGAACGATGCGCCCAGTGCGATGAGCGAAAGCGGTGTTGCCATATTTCCCAGATAGGACACAGACTTTTGCAGTATCACGGGCTGTGGGATGCCGATGACCGACCATACGATGCCGACAATTATTCCTATTATTATAGGGTTTGTGACTATCCCCTTTGCGGTGCTGAGGAAAAGCTCTCTGCCGCCTTTCTTATTTGCCCTGTCAGGTGATGTCAGAGACAGCGTGACCACCGCTATGATGTTGTACAGGGGCACAGTTCCCACTATCATCAGCGCCGCCATAGTTGCCTCTCCGTAGATGTTCTTCACGAAAGCTATGCCCAGTATCGCCGCACTGCTTCTGTATGCCGCTTGTATGATCTCCCCACGCTCATGCTTGTCCTTGTGCACCAGCGAGTACAGACAGGCTACAGACACGGATATGAGCGTGACAGCCATGCAGAACACCACGAACCGCCCGTCCCACACAGAACGGAAGTCCGCCGTTGACAAGTCCATGAAAAGCAGGGCAGGCAGGAGAGTTCGGAAAACGAATTTATTCAGCTTAGCCGTGGTGTGGTCGTCCAGCAAGCCTATCCTCTTTGAAAAATACCCGAACACCATCATCAGGAACACGGGAACAGTGGCGTTAAGGCTGAATTTAAGATTTTCTATAAACAAATATGCTCGTCCTTTCGGCACTTCTTATACAAACAGCACAATAAAATCTTCTGCTTATTGTGCAAGTATACAAAGTGTAATTTTATCAGAAAAAACTCAGGGGTTTTCTGACATTTATTAATAGGAGCGCAGATGAGAAGCTCTTAGTGATACTTACATATATAGCGCTTTGAGAGGGGTGGATGCCCGCTTCTGCGTAGCAATACGCAGAGGTCGGCTTCCATATAAAAGGCAGAATATCACCTGCCGCTTAATTAATGATATCTCCTTGGACAATAATTTCCAACTCCACCTTAACGGGAAAAGGACTACCGATCGGCAGTCCTTTTTCTGTTTTATTCAGCTCGTTAAGCAAGTTCTGAGGTTCTCTATTTTTCCGCCGACCATATCGTATTCATAAAGCTGCGATCTCTGCTCCATGCCCTCCTCACGCTCGCTGTCAAAGTCATGCTTTTCCAGCCGCACATGGGGATACTGAGAATTGTCAAAAGAATAAAGTATAACACGGAAACGGGTTATGTAGGAAAATTCTATGAGCCTGCCCTCGTCATAGATGAAGCAGTAGACCTCGCCCATGCTGTAAAATTTGTTCATTACATTAACATACGGCACAGCGCAGATAACGTCCTCATACTCAAAGAAATAGGTCTCCTCGGTACAGACGCCGTTGTTGATATGCCTTACACGGAGAGGGTCGAAATTCTCGCTGAATTCGTAGACGGTGTAGTCATCCATATCCTTTGCGGAAGCCACCCACCTGCCGTAATGACCGCTTGAAATGGTGCGTCTTACTGACGGGTAGAGCTGCCCCAGACCGATGGAGTCCGTGCCGTACTTGCGGATAGAAGCCATGTCAGCACGCAGCTTCAATTCAGCCAGATGCTTGTCGGAATATTCGATTATTCTGCCGATCCTTCCGATCAGTATCCTGAATTCCCATGTTTCGAGCACGACTTCACCCCCGCAAATAAAATACAAATATCATTATTATTATACAATACTTTGGGGGAAAATGCAATATAAAAAGCAATAAAATTATAATAAATTATACATTTTATCGGCATACATCTGTCAATGCAGATGTAATTGAAAAGCAGTGCAAGTCTACACTATTCTGCACAGCCAAGACTGTGCGAAATGATATATTAAAAAATAATTTGAATCAAATTGTGCTTTAATATGTCATTCCAGACCGATAATAACAGATCATAATACCTGAGCAACTTTTAATATTTTGTATTCTTGATGTGTTTTGTATATCACTTCAGGCATTTCCTGTTTTATCTTTTTGCATCGATATTCATATCCCGGAGGAACAGGACCGTGACCACAGTCTATCCAGCTATTAGTTACAGGATCAAACATTTCAAGTATAATATCGACAATTTGCATTTTCTTTTGCGGAACAGCAATTTGACTAACATAAATATAAGGGAAAACGATATATTTCGTGCCTTTATATCCCTTGTTTCTTTGCAGAAAGATGTCTCTCTGTGCTGTTTGCCACGTTAAATAATGCTTTTCATCTTTTGTCATCTTCTCTGAATACTTAGGGGTAATTTTTTTAGGGAACAGTTCAACCTCAAAGCACTCAAAGTCATGCCAGCCTGTCCTGATAACATTTTCAGCTCTTGCTTTAATGCTCAATACATCGATCCATTTTCCCTCGACATTTACTTTATTCTGTATGTCCCTCATTATAAAAACTGCCGCAGAATCGCCATGTTCGCAGTAAGCGATATACTCCGAATCGTGGATTTTTTTCTTTTCCTTTCCTCCTTTCTCAGGTATTTCCGTTTTCATTTTGCTCATAAGCAAAACCTCCTTATAATGAAATAAGGTCTGTTCGTTAAGAACAGACCTTTAAGTGTCGGCACTGCTTTAGTTTCCCGGGCCGTCGCCAGCCAAGTATCGTCAACGTAAATGAGCTTAACTTCCGTGTTCGGAATGGGAACGGGTGTGACCTCATTGCCATAAGCACCGACTTCTTAAAAACTGAATAAACTGTAATGCGAGGTGAACTCACATGAATCAAAAAGGAAAAGCCCTCGACCGATTAGTACCTGCAAGCTGAACGTGTCACCACGCTTACACTTTAGGCCTATCAAACTCATAGTCTATGAGAGGTCTTACTCTTACGAAGGGATATCTTATCTTAAGG
>JAFVBU010000308.1 GCA_017479805.1 Ruminococcus sp. | reverse complement strand
AACGACCTACGGTATACCGACAGAAGAAGGCAGCGGTATGGCATCGTGGTATGACAATCCTGCCGGAAAGGATACGGCGATCTACCTCTTTAATTTGGAGGAGGGCGTGCAGGTATCGATCTACGCGACTGCGGATTCACCCGACAGAAGCTATGAAAAGGAGATCACTGTACCTGCCCCCGAGATAAGGACACCCATTGTGCCGATAGACACGGCGGCGCAGCGCTCTTCTGATGAAAACGATAATAATGATGAAAGCACGAGCACAGGCGAAAGCGATAATGCTGTGACCACAGCAGGAGCATACCGAGAGGGTGATATAAATGCCATCGGTACAGATGTATCAGGTGATCTTATCGCAGCGGATGAAGTCGGAGATGCTTTGACCGACAAAGCAGGTGAACCGATAACAACTGCTGTTCCTGTTACAACAGATTCTCTTGCGGCGGACAATGACAGCAAGCCTGAGGATACGCAAAAAAACACAGAATCCGCAAGTGAGCCTGCAGCAGAGCCTAAGATCGATCACACGCAGACCTTCCGATTGAACGGTCTTCAGTTCTACGGCAGTCCAACGTCCGAACGCAGGAAGATGAGCAGTTACACACAGCTGTATGAATACCGTACAGAAGAACCGGGACAGCCCTGGGAGCTTATCATGGAGTACGAAAATGTGCCGTATGAAGGCAAAAACTGCGATACAGTGCTGTGCTTCACAAGTCTTGGCTTGGTGGGAGTGAACTATTTTGACAGCAGCATTGGTGATTATAATTACTGGATAGAGAAGCTGAGCAGTATCTACGGCTCTCCCGATGAAACGCAGTACGATTATACAGCGTGGAGCAGCAGTCCTATAGGCTCAGGAACAATGATCTATGTGTTCGCACTGGAGGACGGTGTACAGATATCGTTCCTTGCGGATGACACGGGTTCGGAGCTTACAAAATGACATCATCACGGCAATTTGCTTCATTCTAACCGCTAAAGCAAGCCGCCGAGCTGGCGTCAGCTCGACCACGCTCACGCTCTCACTCGCAAAGCTCGTTCATTCTCTGCGAGACTTTTACTCTGCTTTCGCTCGCTTTTACAAATGTAGGGCGGTAGTAGGGGCGCTTTCCGAGCGCCCGTTGGTTTCATAATAAATGTGAATAGAACATTGTAGGGGCTGCCTTTGGCAGTCCTCAAATAAACAATTGTATGAGCCGATTTGCTTTGTAACCCACGGGCGCACACTGTGCACCCCTACACCTAAACCCTTTTTGTATCAGCGAGCGAAAGCAGACTATTCGCTCCGCAGAGAGTAAGCGAGCTTGCGAGTGGAAGCGTGGATGTGGTCAAGCTGACGCCAGCTTGCGCCCCTACTTTCAGATTTCTGACATCTGACACCTCTAATCTAATCACTAATACACTCATACACTTAAAATCGCTTGTAAATATTTATTAACCTTTTGTCATATATTATTTGTTGACTTGATATATTTTTTGTGGTATTATAATAAAAAATATCCGGCAAGGGAGGAAACGACTATGAGGAAAATATTTACGGCTATGGCTGTTTCGGGACTGATACTGCTTACATCCTGCGGAGACAACGAAAAGGCAAGCGATTTTGCAGTCAATACGGCTCAGGAAAGCAGCTATGCTGACTACAGCGGTGACAATTACAACGGCGAGGAAGAAGCTGCCGATGAGGAGTATTCTGAAAGCGGCGAAATAGAGGGGATGAGCAGCAAGCAGTCAACGCCAAAGGCTATAGACAAGCAAATGCTCGTTTACTCCTGCGATATGAGCATTGATGTTCTTGAATTCGATAAAGCTGTTGACCAGTTCCATGAGCTGATAAACAAGTACAACGGCTTCATCGAGAGCGAGACCTACACCGACGGCGGAAGCTCTACTCAGTGGAAATATACCGATGAAAAGAAGTGGAAGGTGCTCAATGCGGTCATTCGTGTGCCAAGTGCCGATTATGACAGCTTCTGCAAGGATGCGGAAAATGTGGGGGATATGCGAAGAAAAAGCGCTTCTGTGCAGAACCTCACCACGGAATATTCCGACCTGAAAACCACTCTCAGCATATACGAGGCAAAGGAAAAGCGCTATCTGGAGCTTCTTGAAAATATTACGGACGAAAACGAAGCTATGGCTGTTGAAAAGGAGCTTACGGAAATACAGATAGAAATTGCAAGGCTCAAGACACGCATGAACAGTATCGAGGGCGATGTGGCTTATTCCTACATAAATCTCAGTCTCAACGAGGTGCGTGAGTACACCGAAGAACCCGTCGAGATAAAGACCGATACCTTTGGTCAGCGCCTCAGCAACACCCTTTCACGCACATGGAGCGGCTTCCTTGAATTCATGGAGGGACTGCTGTTCTTCATCATCAGGGTATTCCCCTACGCTGTTGTATTCGGCGCATTCATATTCGTTATCTCAAAGCTGAAAAAATTATACAGACACAAGCACCCAAAGACACGCAGACCCAAAAAGGGCGAACCCATTCCACCAGAAATAAAGCCTGAGCCGCCTGTTAATGAGGTCACTCCCGACAATACTGCGGATACATCAGAAACAAATAATACAGAGAATAACTAAAACAGGAAAGCCTGTCCACACGTAAAAAATGTGGGCAGGCTTTTATTGATGATCCTTGAAAATGAGGTAAACGATGTACACGAAATAGAACACCCATATTATCCATGTAACAGCCCACCATCCTGTGAAAATGCTGATAAAAAGATAAAGGGCAACAGTTGCTAACGTAACGAACAGCTTTTTTACCATAAAGACCCTCCTTACTGCGGTCATTGATCTGTTTTATTATAGCATTATGTGATGGTTTTGTCAACGAGCTGACGCCGGCTCGACCGCCGAGCGGGCGGAGCGCATATCACGCTTCGCTCGTAAACTCGCTTACTCTCTGCGAGACTTTTACTTTGCTTTCGCACACTGTTACAAATGTGGGGCGTGGTGTAGGGGCGGCGTTTCGCCGCCCGTGGGTCACAATGCAATTTACGGTTACAATATGTAGGGACTCCCCTACAGATGTTAACCGAAAAGTATATCGAAACCCACGGGCGCACACTGTGCGCCCCCTACATTCTCAATTCTCAATTCTCCATTCCTGACACCTCTCCCCGGCACATTGATTTTATCGGCAAAACCTGCTATAATATGAGGGAGGTGAGAAAATGCTGCTTATATCGCTGAAAGAACTGGAACACAAGGAGTACCATACCCATGCACACAGGCTTCTCAGGGAGTGTCTGAGAGTGTACGGTATCGGCTATGATGAGGATACTCCGATAACAAAAAATGAAATGGGAAAGCCGTCGCTGTCGGAGCACCCCGAAATATTCTACAACCTTTCCCACGCAAAGGGCATTTCCGCCTGTATCGTGGCTGACAGGGAGTGCGGTATCGACTGCGAGCAGGTGCGTGAATACAAGCCCAACGTGGCTAAGAGAGCCTTTACCGAAAGCGAGAGACAGCTTCTGGAAAGTCTCCCCGAGGAGGAGCGTGACTTTATGTTCACCCGTCTTTGGACGCTGAAAGAAAGCTACGTCAAGGCTATCGGCACGGGTATTTCCTATCCGCTGAACACCGTGGGCTTTGCCTTTGAGGGCAATGAAATAACCGCCGATAAAAAGGACTGCAAATTCAGACAGTACCTCATTCACGGCGGCAAATATGTCGTTTCTGTTTGTACACTTAATATGAAGCCAGAGCCTGAGCTGCCGACCTGATATCCTCAGCGGCGAAAATTGCCGATACTACGGCTATTCCTGCCTGTCCGCAACCTGCTATCTCTTTCACGTTGTCATGGCTTATACCGCCTATGGCAACAGCAGGTATCTTCACGCTTCCGCATATCTCACTGAGCATTTCGGGAGTTATACGCAGGGCATTCTTCTTTGTAGGCGACGGGAAAACTGCTCCCACACCCAGATAGTCCGCACCCTCTGCTTCGGCACGTTTTGCCTGCTCTACGGTCTTTGCAGTTGCGCCGATGATGAAGCCTTCCCCTGCGATACGTCTTATCTCCTTGACAGGAGCGTCCTCGATACCAACGTGCACACCGTCCGCACCGCTTTTCATGGCGGCAATGAAGTTATCGTTGACGATGAGGGAAACATTGTGTTTATGGCATATCTCCGCAAGCCTTGAAGCTGTCTCGATAAGCTCATCGTCGTCCATTTCCTTTTCACGGAGCTGAACACAGGTAACACCGCCCAAGATAGCCTCTTCAACGGCATCCTCCAGACTTCTCCCATTGAGCCACGTTCTGTCGGTGACTGCATATAATTTAAGCATTTCCTTTGTGAACTGCATAAAAACCTCCAACTGTTTTTAATTCATAATGCATAATTCATAATTAGTGGTGTCGCCCTACGGCGACGAATTTGAAATTAGGTTTTGAATTAGAAAAATTATTTAAATCTGTGAGTGAAGCGAATACATAATTGCTTACTACTTACTAAAATTATGCATTATGAATTATGAATTATGAATTAGCCATAAGTCCGCTCATGATACATCCCCCTGCCGCTCCTGCTTCACGCACCTGCGGCATTTTTTCACGGCTGATACCGCCGATGGCGTAGACGGGGACTTCCACGGCTTTGCAGACCTCTCTCAGAAAGTCAAGCCCTCTCGGGGGCAAGCCCTTTTTGCAGTCCGTAGCGAATACGTGACCTGCTGTTATATAGGTCGCTCCCAGCTTTACAGCTTCCCTTGCTTCCTCGGGGGAATGACAGGAACAGCCGATGATACGGAACTTTCCCTTGTCCTCCGCACTCGTCTCACGAAGTAGGGGCAGGGGCAGATGTATACTGTCACAGCCCAGCTCAACGGCGGCATTTATAAAGGTGTGGAGTATACAAGGAACGCCGTTTTTTTTGCATATCTCCGTGACCTGTTTTGCAAGCTCGGTGTATTCGGCTTCGGACAGGTCTTTTTCACGGAGAATTACAGCTTTCGGGTGCATAGCCGTGACCTTTTCCATCCGTGTCAGGAAGTCCTCACGGCACAGCTTGCGGTTGGTGACGCATATTATATCATACATAGAGATAATCGTTCAGCACAGGCTGTAAGCCCTCATCGGACATATCCTTGTACATCTTGTCGAAGCTGCGTCCGTCGGCTATCTCGAACTGCTCGTCGCCCTCGGCTGAATCGCTCTCCTTTCCCGTGTACTTGCTTTCGTGGTCGCCTATGCCCGTAGATACGCCTGCGGAAACTTTGGTAGCGGCAATTTTAACGATACCGTTGCGGAACTGCTCACTCTCACGGGACGATACTGTTATTCCGCAGAAAGGCATGAATATACGGTAAGCGCAGAGCACCTGACAGAGCTGTTTTTCGTGAACGTCAAGTGGGTCTATCTTTTCATTGTTGATGATGGGGCGAAGTCTTGGACATGAAAGGGATATCTCAGCGTGAGGGTACTTTCTTTGCAGGTAGTACATATGCAGAGCACTTGCCAAAGCATCCTTGCGGAAGTCGGAAAGACCCAGAAGTGCCGAGCCTGCAACACCTCTCATGCCTGCCATAAGTGCACGTTCCTGCGCCTCAAAGCGGTAGGGATATATCCTCTTGTGACCGAGAAGATGGAGCTGTTCATAGCGGCTGCTGTCGTAGGTCTCCTGAAAGACCGTAACATAGTCCACACCGCACTCATGGAGGTACTTGTATTCGTCCGTATTGACGGGGTATATCTCGATTCCCACCATGCGGAAGTATTTGCGAGCCAGCTTACAGGCTTCACCGATGTACTCGATACCGCTCTTTGAACGGCTCTCACCTGTCAGGAGAAGAATTTCCTCCATGCCGCTGTCGGCGATGACTTTCATCTCATGCTCTATCTGCTCCATGTTCAGCTTCATGCGCTTGATATCGTTGTAGCAGTTGAAGCCGCAGTAAACGCAGTAATTCTCGCAGTAATTGGCGATATACAGCGGAGTGAACAGATAGACGGTGTTGCCGAAGTGCTTCTGTGTCTCCAGTCTTGCCTTAGCCGCCATTTTTTCCAGAAACGGCTCAGCGGCAGGGGATAACAAAGCCTTGAAGTCCTCGACGGTGCAGGTGTCGTGGTTGAGGGCGGCATTAACGTCACGGGCTGTATACTGCGAATAATCGAAGCTCCTGACCTCGGAGAGCACCTTGTCCATGATGTCGGACTTTATCTGCTCCATGCCCTCCATGTACTGCATATGGTCGGTACGTGAGGACGGGTCATTTTCCAGTGAATGTTTCTTTTTGAGAGCGGCTTCGGAGAGCTTGTCCGAATCCACGAAATATTGATTGTCCATTTTAATTAACCTCTTTCTTTTAATTCATAATTCATAATTCATAATGCATAATCATTGTGTTCGCTGCGCTCACGAATTGAAAATCGAATTAAAAATTAAATCCGTCGCCGCAGGCGACACCACCAATTCTGCATTCTGCATTATGAATTATGCATTGAAAAAGTTTAGTCACGCAAAAATCCCGTAAGAGTATCCGATGGGGAAGCACCACGGGTGAGAACTCGTCCCAGACCTGCTAAATAAGCCTTTCTGCCTGCTTCAACAGCCTGCTTGAAAGCCTCTGCCATTACGGGGAGGTCGCCTGCTGTTGCAAGGGCTGTGTTGGACATTACTGCCGCCGCTCCCATTTCCATTGCCTCGCAAGCCTGTGAGGGACGTCCTATGCCAGCGTCAACTATGATAGGCAGGTCTATCTCGTCAATGAGTATCTGTATGAAGTCCTTTGTAGCAAGTCCCTTGTTAGAGCCGATAGGAGAAGCGAGGGGCATAACCGTAGCCGCACCTGCGTTCACAAGGTCACGGGCTGTGTTAAGGTCGGGGTACATATAAGGCATTACCACAAAGCCCTCTTTAGCCAGTATCTCCGTAGCACGGACAGTCTCCTGATTGTCGGGGAGCAGATACTTTGTATCCCTCATTATCTCCACCTTTACGAAGTCTCCGCAGCCAAGCTCACGGGCAAGACGGGCTATACGAACAGCTTCATCGGCATTTCTCGCACCTGATGTATTGGGCAGGAGAGTTACCCCCTTTGGGATGTAGTCGAGGATATTTTCGTTGTCCTTAGAGTTGGTGCGGCGGACAGCGAGGGTGATTATCTCAGCCCCTGCATATTTCACAGCCGCCTCGATGAGTTTAAGGGAATATTTTCCCGAGCCAAGAATAAAGCGTGACGAGAACTCCCGTCCGCCGATGATGAGTTTATCTTCATTCATTATAAATATCTCCTTTGGATTTAGTGTATGAGTGTATGAGCGCTTAGTAGGGGCGGCGTTCCGCCGCCCGTTGGTTACGCTGGAATTTGCGGAATCGATTTTGTAGGGGAGCCCGCCCTCGGGCTCCCGTCGTTAGCCGCATTGGTATTGGCGGGCGGATAATATCCGCCCCTACTACTCACTGATAATAATTCGTACAATAGCATGAGCCTGATGACCTGCACAGATGAGTACACGGGACGCAACGAGACCTACGCCGTCATCAACGTCGCTTTCTCCGTCGCCGCACAGGTAAAAACGCTTCATCACACGCTTTGTCTGTATGTTATTGGACGGACCGAAGCCAGCCATTCCCGAGCCTGAAACAAGGTATTTCTCGGGCATATTCTCCAGAACGCAGTTGACCAGCATTGCTTTTTGGTCGGCTTTGTCAAAGGCTTCACAGACAACATCGGCTTCACTCAGAAGCGTGGGGATATTTTCCTCTGTCAGCTTCACCTGATGAGTGGTGATATCGCAGTAGGGCGCTATGCGGTGCAGAGTGTCCGCCAAAGCCAGACTTTTCGGCATACCGAGCTGTTCGGGAAAATACTGCTGGCGGTTGAGGTTGGATATATCAACAGTGTCGAAGTCGAAAAGATAAAGCCTGCCCACACCTGCCCTCGCAAGGGCTATGGCGATGTTTGAGCCAAGTCCACCGAGACCGCACACAGCAACAGATGCCGCTGATAGTTTTTTCTGATTTTCCGCACCGTGACGCTCTGCAAGCGCTCTGTACATTTCTTCTCTTGTGGGGATGCTCATATCAGCCCCCACCCACAAAGCGCACTACCTCCACGGTGTCGCCCTCTTTGAGGACAGTTTCGCCATAGGATGCTCTGGAAACTATGACCTCGTTTATCTCAACAGCCACACGCTGGCTGCCGTATTCCATAGAGCTGAGCAGTTCCTCAACTGTCTTTCCCTCAACGTCCATCATTTCGCCGTTAACCTTTACCACCGGATTACCTCCCACTTTTTTAATTCGGAATTCGGAATGCGGAATTCGGAATTAATTGTGTCAGCTTCGCTGACTTATTTAAAATTGGATAATTGATAATTAATATTTTGATTTGTCGCCATAAGGCGACACAACTAATTCCGAATTACGAATTCCGCATTCCGAATTAAAAAAAGGAACCGCTTGGTGCAGTTCCTTTAATCATCGTATCAAAAGAACTCCCTGCGCTGGCATTAACCATATCAGGTCAGAGGGTCGGAAGTTAACCGAATATTACAGTGACTTCCCTCTCAGCCTGTCTCACAAGCTCCCCTGTATGGTATTATTATATCACAAAGCGTGAAATAAATCAATAGTTATTGTGAAATTATGCAGAGTTTAATGTTTCCGCTTGACTTTATGGAAAACTGTGTGTATAATATGGGTATAGTATAGTCCGTGAAAAGTTACATATCGTAATAATTTGTTCATAATTTCAGTAATTGTGAGCGTAAGCGAACACATTCAATTACGCATTAAAATAATTATGCATTATGAATTAAGAATTATGAATCAGAAAAGAGCGCATGGATATACAGGGGGACAAAAAATGAAAAGATATATTTCTGCTGCTTTTGCAGCCGCTGCCCTTTTTACCGTTACAGGATGTGAGGGCGGAAATACAGAGCCTACTCAGGTGTCTACCTCTGACCCCTCAGCAGGTATTACAAGCAATTATACCTCTCAGTCGCTTCAGGCTGATATTTCAACTACCTCTACCGAGGCTGTCATAGAAGTTGTAGCTACGGAAACTGTTTTCACCGAGACCGAAACTACATCCGCTGTCTCTGCCGCTGTTTCGGGCGGTACTACTGAGACTGCTGCTGTTGCTGTGTCAGGCGGCGGCTCGAATACAAGCGCTGTCAAGCCTGCTGTGACCACAAAGCCATCGGGCGGAGGACAGGCTGCGGAGACCACTTCTTCTTCATCCGCCGTTCAGCCCGTACAGACCACCACCACTTCTTCCTCCACCTCAGTCGTGCCCGATACCACCACAAGACCTGCACCCACACATGATGAGATAGTGGACGCTTACATAAACGAAGTGTCAAAGAGGATAGATATGCTGCTGGAGGACTCTCAGGACAGCGTTTACGTGTTCTATACCCTTTACGATATGGACGGCAACGGCATACCCGAGCTTATCATAAAGAGCGGCACAGACGAGGAGACCTATCAGGATTCCTACTATATCTGCGATGAATTCGGCATAAAGGTCGTTTCCGCAGGCAATGACGGCAGCCACTCGGTTTTCGCCTATGACCCCGACGAGGGACAGTTCGTTACCGCTTATTCCTACATGGGAAGCGGCAGTCTCAACTGGCTGGAATACGACGGCTCGGATATACAGTCCGTCAAGGATACGGCGTTTGAGTACAACAGCGATGATACCTTTGAAGAACAGATGAGCAGATACGGCGTGGAAAGGCTTCCTTTCGCCATGTATACATACTCGGGCGAGGAGCTGACATGGGTATACAGAGTTGTCAACGGCGGTCTGGAATACGACGAGATCGAAGGCAGAGATTTCAGTTTTATATATAATTATGATTTTTGACAAAGAGGGCATTCGTGCCCTCTTTTTTGTTGTAATAATTGAGAATTTGTACGGGCGCCCCAACAAGCTGGCATCATCTTGGGACGTCGAGGACGCCGTCCCCTACAGATGGTAGCCGCAAATTTCAATGTGACCCACGGGCGCACACTGTGCGCCCCTACGATCGGGTTCACGATATTTAACGTGTACCACACGGGGCGATGTGGGCATCGCCCCCTACATTCTCAATTCTCAATTTCTGCCCCCTGCCACCTCTAATAACTCATATACTAATACACTCATACACTAATACACTTAATACACTAAAAACCCTTGACATATCAGTAATAATGTGATATTATTAATATGATATTATCAATAACGGAGGCAATTATGGATTACGATATAACCAAATACGACCGCCCGTCTGTGGCTGCGGATATTGTGGTGTTCACCGTCCGCAAAAGCAGTGGAGAAAGCTACAGACACCTTGCTAAGCCTGTGCTTTCGGTGCTTCTTATCAAGCGCAATGAAGAACCTTTCGACGGTATGCTCTCGCTCCCCGGGGGATTCTGCTGCCGTCAGGAAACCATCGAGGAGACCGCTTTCCGCAAGCTGAAAGAGAAAACGGGCATAGACTGTCCGCCCCTTTCACTCCTCTGCAACCTCTCACGCTTCGGCAGAGACCCCCGTGGCTGGATAATCTCCTGCTGTTACTGGACTGTCATTGAGTACACCAGTGCCGCTATCGAAAAAACTGCGGAATGGTACGAGGTAGCACTGGACGAAAAGGACGGAAAATACACCCTTGTGCTCACCAACGACAACGGAAAGGAGTATGTTTCCGAGGTAAGGATAAAGAGCACCAACGAGCTGTACAACCAGTCTGCGGAGGTGGATATCTCCCGAAACGGGCTGGCTTTTGACCATGCTGAGATAATCGTCAATGCACTTTTAAAGCTGAGAAGCAGTCTGGAAAAGCCCTATGCCGCTTTCAGACTTCTCCCCGAGAAATTCACTCTTACGGAGCTTCAGCAGGTCTATGAAGCCATCCTCGGGAAAAAGCTGATAATGGCTAATTTCAGGCGAAAAACAGCACAATATGTCATGGAGACAGGGGAGATAGAGGGCGGCGCAGGTCACCGTCCGTCAAAGCTGTTCACCAGAAAAATATCCGAATAAAAGGAGAGAAAATATGGAGCGTGAAGCAGAATACATGGCAATACAGACCGAACTGCAAAAGAAAATATCCCTTTGCGACGGCTTTGAAATGGACAAGCTGAAAACAGTGGCAGGAGTTGACCTTGCTTATTGGAACGAGGGTGCGGAGGAGTATGCGGTCTGCTGTATCGTTGTCATCGACATAAACACCCGTGAGGTCATCGAGAAAAAGCATTTCAGCGGCAGGATAGAAGTACCGTATATTGCAGGATTTCTTGCTTTCCGTGAACTGCCGCTGGTTCTGAAAACGGTGGAAATGCTGGAGACAAGCCCCGATATTTTTATTTTCGACGGCAACGGCTATCTTCACCCGAGACATATGGGGATAGCTGCTCATGCATCGTTTTATCTTAATAAGCCGACTATCGGCATTGCAAAGACCTATTTCCGTGTGGACAAAAAGACCGATTATATCGACCCTGAGAATGAAGCAGGGAGCTATACGGATATTGTTATTGACGGCGAGGTCTATGGACGGGCTTTGAGAACACACAGGGATGTGAAGCCTGTGTTTGTGTCGGTGGGGAATAATATTTCATTGGATAGTGCGTGTGAGATTGCGATGAGGTTGACGGATAAGGAAAGTCATATTCCTGTGCCGACGAGACTGGCGGATCTGGAGACGCATATTGAGAGGGAAGCGGAAAAGCAAAAAAGAAATAATAAAGAAAAATAAAAAAGCGGCGCAGCCGCATAATACCGGGAGTCCGGAGGGATCACATCCCTTTGGCGGAGGGTGAACGAGGGGGGCAGCGTCCCCCTAACAAGCAGTCAGTCCGGCGTAGCTTGGACTGACGGACGGTACATAAGAAATAACGGTCAAGCCGATGGGAGTAACCTCCACTATCAACGGCTTGACCGTTACTTGCATTTTCACGTCCGTAAGACGTGGCTGCGCCCGTCTTACTACTGCTTAGGGGGACGCTGTCCCCCTCGTTCACCCTCTGCAAGGGAGATAACATCTCCCTTGACTCTGGTATTATGCGGCTTCGCCGCTTTTTTATTTTTGTTTTGTTTTTTACTCATTTTTCAGCAAATACTTATTGCTGACCACCTTCATACTCAGCTCCGCCCCAATATTCGCACTGAATATCGGCTCAGTCGGACGTATAACAATACCCTCTTTCCGTCCCCCGTTGGGATAATTCCCCTCCGCACGTTCCAGCAAAGCCTCAACTGTCGGATACTTAGCTGTCAGGTCATTGTCAACTTCCTCAATGGGAACTGTGGTAAACTCCAGCTCTTTGCATATTTCCAGCATTCTGTCCAGTCCCACACGCTTGCCGTTTTCCATTATGGTGAACACATACCACTCAGGCTTTTTCAGTTTCAGACGGTTCTGCTGTATCCCCGGGGCGCAGAATTCTCCCTGCACCGTTAAGCTGTCCAAGCCCTCTTTTGCCTTGAACGCTTCAAGTCTCGCTCTGTAGCCACGTGCGTTGACAAGGTTGTAGAAATCGCTGTTTCCGTCGTCCTTGTACTCGTAGTTGTGACCCGTTACATGGAAGCCGTCCTCGTCTATGCTGAGCGAATGGGAACTGCCGTCCATTTTTGTGCTGATGTAGTATCTCAGCCCTGCAAACTCCTTTATTATCTCGGGGTCTGCCTGCACTCTTGTTTCGTCGGTATGAGGTATGCTTCTCGGCAGGTTGCCTATGACTGTACCGCCCGAGGTAGCACGTTCCTCTATCTCCCACTTGCGTACATGGAGTAGCTCTGTAACATCCGTTCCAAGCTCGGCATTTTCGGGTATCTCGGGGAACTTGTCAATGGGAAGAAGAAGTCCCTGCGACACCTGTCCACGGAACTTCTGGGTTTTCAGACGGAAGCCCTCACCCATGATATCGGTGTTCTTGTAGCTGGATGCTCTCATGAATTCGTACTCGGGACGTATGGGGAGAAAGCTGTCTATCTCGAAATAGACTGCCAAGTCCATAGGCTTGAACTGTCCCTTGTTCACCACGCACTGCCAGCCGAGCACGTATGCCAGCTCTATCCTGTCAGCGCCCTCGATAGGCTCGATCTTCCATATCCTCTGTATGCTTGCTAATTTTCTGCTCATTATATCCATCTCCTTTATTAAGCCGTTAGCCCTTAGCCCTTAGTCATTAGCCAATGTGCCGCCTATCGATCAATGGCTCACGGCTAAAGGCTAACAGCTTCTGTATGTCATGCCGTTAAACGAAACGGCAGAAACATTTAGTTGATTATTATTATCTGGTCGATAGTGACCTCCAGCAAATGTGCGAGTATGACCATGTTGTCGATGGTCGGCAGTGCGTCGCCTCTCATCCACTTGAATACAGCCTGCGGTGTGTTGAAGCCGCATATATTCTGTACATCAGCCACTCGCAGACCCTTTCTTTTTATAAGAGCCTTGATGTTTGCGCCTGTTGCTGTCATATTTATCGTTGGAGCTGCTGTATACATAAGAAAAAACCACCTTCCCTGAGAACTGAAAAACCGTCTGTATGAGCCAAAAACTGCACACAGACGGCATAGTTCCATCGGAAGATGGTACGCAATGCAACGCTATATCCGCTTACCCTTTCAAGGAAGCCGAACAAGCAAGCGTCCGCCCTGTGCACAGCAAAGCTGAGCTTTCATCAATAATTGAAATGAAGCCTGACTGCTGACTATTATGGCACTGACTTGCGTGCATTGCATTGTTCATTACAGCGTACATTGTATTCACCCTTTCGTTAGTAATCATTAGTTATCGCACGGCAATTTTCCGTGCTGTGACCTTATTATATCACGGCTTTCACCAAATGTCAAGTATACCTGTGGTTTATTTTTAGTGTATAAGTGCTTAGTTTTAGGTTTCAGGTTGTAGAAATTGAGAATGGAGAATTGAGAATTGAGAATGTAGGGGCGGCGTTCCGCCGCCCGTGGGTAATGCATAAAAAGTGGATGGAACATTGTAGGGACGACCAATGGTCGTCCTTACTACTTTCTGATTTCTGACACCTAAAAGAAATGGAATTTCCGATACATGATTATCACCCCAAATGATACCCCATTCCTTTTTATATCCCAAATCGCAAAACTTCTTCCGTGGTGCTCAAAAAAATTGTTGTCCTCTCACAAAGAGCGGAAGTATATCAGAAAAACTGAGAATAACAGCTCATTTTTTTGTATTATCGCTTATTCGGGATGTGTGCTATAATACGTTTATCGCAGTAAACAGGCAGAACTGATTCAGAGGAAAGGAGACTTATGGATAATTACCGCATAGCAGTTGCGACCGCTGACGGCAGTAAGGTCGATCAGCATTTCGGGTCGGCTTCACGTATCGTGATATACCGCACCGACGGCAAGACCTGCGTTGTTGAAAAGGAATACTCATTCGACGGCGGAGGTAAATGTACCGGCGACCACGCTGACGCACTGGCGAGGATAGAAGCTGTTTCACAGTGCCGGTATATAATTGCTGCCCGTGTCGGAAGCAGGATACAGAAATACTTCGAGGCTAACAAGCAGAAATACTTTGAAATGCCCGGACACGACACGGAGTTCATCATTGAGAAGATGACAAAATATATTCAGACTAAAATTGCTCTCGGAGCAAAAGATTATTAAAACAGATGAATAAAGAAAGGTGTTGTTTTATGTCAAAAATTGCAGAAGACCTGACGAAGCTCATAGGCGATACGCCCCTTTTGAAGCTGAACAGGATCTCAGATGAGGAGCTTTATGCTGAGGTGGTCGTAAAGCTGGAATAATTCAATCCCCTCGGAAGTGTCAAGGACAGGATAGCCCTCGCCTTGATAGAGGACGCAGAAGCAAAGGGACTTCTCAAAAGCGGCTCGGTCATCATTGAGCCTACCAGCGGAAACACAGGTATCGGACTGGCTTTTGTCGGTGCGGTAAAGGGCTACAAGGTTATTATCACCATGCCCGAAAGTATGTCGGTTGAGCGCAGAAAGCTGCTTACACAGCTCGGTGCAAAGGTAGTCCTCACACCTGCGGCTGACGGCATGAAGGGTGCGATACGCAAGGCAGAGGAGCTTCACGCCCTCATCGATGATTCGTTCATCCCTCAGCAGTTCGACAATCCCGCAAACCCCGAGGTACACAGCAAGACCACCGCTCAGGAAATAATCAGAGACACTGACGGAAAGATTGACTATTTCATTGCAGGCGTAGGCACAGGCGGTACTGTCACAGGCGTGGGCAAGGCACTGAAAGCCCACGATGAAAATATAAAGGTAGTGGCTGTTGAGCCTTACGATTCGTCGGTGCTTTCGGGTGAAGCGCCCAAGCCCCATGTTATACAGGGTATCGGCGCAGGCTTTGTGCCACATATCCTCGATAGGAGCGTTATTGACGAGATATACAGGGTCAAGAACAAGGAAGCGCTCATAACTTCAAGAGAAGCAGCAAGACTTGAGGGGCTGCTTGTGGGTATATCATCGGGTGCGGCTCTGTTTGCGGCACTGGAGATAGCCAAGAGAAAAGAAAACGAGGGCAAGCGCATTGTGGTGCTTCTGCCTGATACGGGCGAACGCTATCTCAGCACGGTACTGTTTGACCAGCCGAAAGAACTTGTCTGATAGGGGGAGAGATCATGTCATTTATTGAAAGACCAAGATTTTCATGTATGCTGGGAGGCGCACTTGCAACGCTGACCTCCCTGCCAAGAGTTATACCGATAATACACGGTGCACAGGGCTGCGGCGGTCAGCTCACCAATTCCTATGCCTACGGCGGCTACTTAGGTGTAGGCTACTGCGGCGGCGCTTCTCTGCCAAGCTCGAATGTAAGCGAAAGAGAGATAATCTTCGGCGGTGCCGACCGTCTGAAAAAGGAGATAGAAGCGGCTTATGAGGTCATGGACGGCGACCTTTTCGTGGTTGTGACAAGCTGTATGACCGACCTTATCGGCGACGACGTTGAAGCTGTTCTGAACGAAGTGGAAAAGCCCGATTCACCCCTTGTGTACATTGATACAGGCGGATTCAAGGGCAACTCCTACTACGGCTACGATATCGTTATACAGGGACTTTTCGAGCAGTTCATCCCCGTGCAGGAGGAAAAAGACCCCAAGCTGGTAAATCTTCTGGGACTTGTGCCTGCTTATGACCCGTTTTTCAGAGGCGACCTTGAGGAAGTGAGAAGAATTCTCAGCCTTATCGGTGTAAAAGCCACAACATTCTTAACTCCCGACCAGACCATCGAGGACGTGAAAAATGCGGGAAAAGCCTCGCTGAACATCCTCCTTTCACCTGTTCACGGACTTAAAGCAGTTGAGTCTGCAAAGAATATCCACGGTATTGATTATATTGTTGAAAATCTCCCCATCGGCAGCAATGCGTCGGTGAAGTTTGCGCTTGATGTTGCGGAAAAGCTGGGAATTGACAGGGAATTTGCGGAAAAGGCTCTGCAAAAGGAGGTAGACCGCTATTATCAGTACGTTGACAGGGCGACCGATGTTATTGCGGATACCGATTTCCAGAATTACGCCGTTGTTATCAATAACTCCACCGAGGCTCTGCCTTACACGCTTTTCCTCGATAACGAGATCGGCTGGCTGCCCGAGTATGTGTTCATAACCGACGAGCTGAACGACAAGCAGAAGCAGCTCATCCGTGACAGATTTGAGGCGGAGAGCTTCGAGAATCCCCCTGAGCTTGTGTTCGAGACTGACACGTTCAAGATACAGCAGCATATCACTCAGAACCGTCCGCAGTTCCTGTCTGATACTTACAATGATACCCTTGACCCCGTGTTCGTGCTGGGTAGTACCATTGACCGAAAATTAGCGGAGGTGCTCGGCGGAAAGTATCTGAATACCAGCTTCCCCGTTATCAGCCGTATTATCATCAATCATACCTACGCAGGCTTCAACGGCGGACTTGCTCTGCTTGAAGATCTGATAACAGGACAGGTTTCAGGGAGGTAAAAATATTATGAAATTTGATGTGAATTTTGATGTGCAGGTGCCGAATCCCCGTGAAAGACAGCGAGCTACTGCCTACGCTTTCGGCGGATGTACCAGTGACCTGAGAAAAGGCTCATGTGCAGGATGTCTCGGAAGATGTGACCGTAACTTCACACAGGCTATGTTCTGCCAGATGGGTGTATCTACGCTTATTTCCTTTTCCACCAAAGACTCCGTTGTCATCATGCACGGTCCTGTCGGATGCGGCTCACAGTCTCACGGCGTTGATTTCAGCATAAAGCAGTTCGGTGCGGCACGTGGAGTGAAGATGGAGGGCGCAAGATGGTTCAGCACCAACCTCAACGAGTCCGATGTTATCCGTGGCGGCAATGAAAAGCTGTACGATACCATTATTGAAGCAGACAGGCGCTTCCACCCCACAGCTATTTTCGTCTGCAACACCTGCGCCCCCGGAGTTATCGGTGACGATATCGAAAGCGTGGTAGATCAGGCACAGAAGCAGGTAACGGCTACCATCGTTCCGCTCCATTGCCCCGGATTCAGCGCAAAGGTGTTCTCCTCGGCTTATGATGTGGTGTACCACGGTATCATGCACAGGTTCAAGTTCGAGCCTAAGAAGTATATCGACTATACTCCCTTTGATGAGACAGACCCCGACTACGAGCTGAAAAAGCTGGCTCACGAGCGGAAAAAGAGCCGCACCGTTAACCTTTACAATGCGTGGTCGATAGGTCCGGGAGACGAAAAGGAGATAAGGAGACTGCTTGAGGCTATCGGTCTCAATGTTAATATTTTCGTGGAATTCAAAGAGCCTGACGACTGGCGCTTCATCACGGAAGCCGCTCTAAATGTCAGCTTCTGCCACGTTCATGACGTTTACTTCCTCGAATACCTGAAACGTGAATTTAATATACCCTACATCCTGCCGACCATCCCCATCGGAACAGATCAGACAAAGAAGTTCGTAACGGCGATCGCTGAGTTCTTCGGTCTTGAAAAAGAGGCTGAGAAGCTGCTCAGACATGAGGAGGAAAAGCTGAGAAAGGCTCTTGAACCCATCCGCAGAAATGTTGAGGGCAAAAAGGTGCTCATCAGCGGCGGCTTCCTCAGAATAGGCGCAACGGGACTTCTTGCCAATGAGATAGGCTTGAAGGTGGTCGGCTTCCGAAACTTCAACTATGACGAGTTCGGCGACCTGCTTTTCGGCGAGATACAGGAGAAAATAGGCGATGTACAGAACTCCGTTTCCACTCAGGCAAACGAGCTTGTCAACATGGTTTACAAGCTGAAGCCCGATATCGCCATCTCACACCCGTCAGTGGGCGTTTGGCTGGTAAAGTCGGGTGTTCCGTCGCTGACACTGTTCGCTCAGAGGTTCACCTACTTCGGCTTCACAGGTGCATACTCCCTTGCAAGACGTATCGAAAGGACACTTAAAAATAAGGCATATTCACGCAATCTTGCGGCTCATACAAGACTGCCCTATCAGGAGCAGTGGTACGGAAAAAGTCCTTATCATTATATCACAGGTATGCCTGATACGGATAAGGAAGCACTTTGAAAGGAGAATAGAAAATGAAAGTTAATGTTTTGAAAAGATCGGCGGCTATTTTAGCTTCGGTATTGCTTGCAGGCGTACTGACAGCCTGCGGAGAAAGCTCACAAAGCTCTGTATTGTCATCAGAGGTCTCAGTATCGGAATCTTCATCGGAGGAAAAAGCCGAAAAAACAGAAAGCGTCGGCAGCCTCAATGTTGCGTGGTTTCCGTCGTCCATTAAGGCGGCTCTCACAACTGTTGCATACGCTCAGGGCTACTTCGAGGATGAGGGCGTAACTGTAAACTGCGATGTCATCCAGAATGTGGCGGACGGTCTTACAGCGCTGTCTGAGGGCAAAACGGATATCGTGCCTGTGGGTATCACTTTACAGCTCCAGTTCATGGCTGAGGGACAGGACTTCGTGTTCTTCGGCGGTTCTGCTCAGGAGGGCGGTGCTATCATCACAAAGCCCGAGAATGCGGAGCAGTTTGCGGAGCTGTCAGGATGGAAAGGCAAGAAATGGGCTTCCGCAAGAAGCTATACGGGCGATAATATCATCCGCTCAAAGCTCCGTGATATCGGCATAGTTCCCGAGCAGGACATTGAGATAGACTACCTCAACGACGATACATCCATCGTGCAGGCAGTCTCAAAGGGACAGGCAGATGTGGGCTACATCACAGCCGACGGTGTGCAGACAGCCAAGAACTTCGGGCTTTCCCTCGGTATCAAGGTCGGCGATATCGACCCTTACTACCCTTGCTGCCGTCAGACCACTACTCAGCGTGTCATAGACGAAAAGCACGATGAGCTTGTGGCATATCACAGAGGTCTTATAAGAGCATACAAGCTGATACAGACCGAACAGGACAAGGCTGTTGATATCCTCGTTGAACAGACGGGACAGACTAAGGAATACGTTCAGGAGGCGCTTTACGGCGAGTACGCTTCAAGATACAGCCCTGCCCCTGCAAAGCAGAGAGTTATCGACTACTCCAAGTACCTTATCAGCGAGGGTATAATCAAGGATGCGGATATCAGCGGAAACATCAACACCGATATATTCCGCACAGCTTTGGAGCAGGTGCTTGAAAAGGATCCCGACGACAGCGACTACAAGGCATTGAAGGAATTTTCTGACAAGTACGATACCTGAGCGGAGGAGGTGCAGTATGGATATAAGCATTGATACCGAACAGGACAACAGCAGGGCAAAAACTGTTCTGCGGACAGCGTTGAAAATTCTCATCGTGTCAGTGTTCGCCGCAGCGGTGATATTACTTTCCTTTGTTGAGGGAAAGACAGCGGTATCGGAAAAATGGGTGTATCTCCTTGCAATGGCACTTATCTGGGCGGTGTATACAGTCAGGACTGTTGTAAAAAAGGGAGAAAACCACCCCGATGTAGCTGTTCTGATATTCTGTCTGTTTCTGCTATGGGATGTTTATTTCCGTATTCTCGGCAAGGGCAATCCCGTACTTGCACCGCCGATGGAAAATGTATTTCAGGTGTTCTGGAACGACAGACAGCTCATACTTGAGGGCATAGGTCATTCACTTATGATACTGGTCATAGGCTTCACTATAGCACTGGTGCTGGGAAATGTCCTCGGTATGGCTGTGGGATGGATAAAGCGGCTAAACGACGACCTGACGCCAATTGCAAAGATACTTAACCCCATACCGCCTATGGTGTACACACCGTACCTTATTGCGATCATGCCGACCTTTACTTCGGCATCCGTAGCAGTAATAGGAATAGGTATGTTCTGGCCCATATTTCTGGGCATGATAAACCGAGTGAACAGCATGAATCAAAGGATAATCGACTCGGCAAAGGTGCTGAACATCAGCACTGTAACGATGCTGTTCAGAATAATACTACCCTACAGCATCCCGTCCATTGTGGGCAATATGAAGATACAGCTTTCGACCATATTCATGATACTGATAATGGCGGAAATGATAGGCGCAACAAGCGGACTGGGATTTTTCATAAAGAAGTATTCGGACTATGCCGATTATACCCGTGTTCTTGCGGGAATACTCGTAGTCGGCGCAGTTATAACCCTGCTGAACGCTTTGCTGAACATGGCAGAGAAGCGGTTTATTCGGTGGGAGAATGTGTGAATATTGCAGCCCCCTCAGATACTTTTGCGGTATCCGAGGGGGCATTTTATTTCCATTTAGAAATCCTCATCGCTGCCGTTTTCGCCGCCGACAGAAAAGCCTGCGCCGCCGCTTGAGGTTATAACGTCCTCTGTGTCAAACCTGATTATCTCCAGTTCAGGAGAGGCGTAATTCATTTTTCTCATATTTTTACCTCCTGATCAGATCGTATTATATGTAACCGCCGCAAGGTCGGTATAAAGTGTGACCTCCTGTGCGCTGTCGTCTATGCACCTTATGTAGCCGACAGCATATACATAACAGTCTGTGCTGCTGCCGACAGCATAGCTGAAAAATACAGTGCCGCTGTTGTTTGTGTAGTCGGCTGTGAAGCTCCTGACCATGCCGCTTTCGTTGTTCCTTACAGCGTTAACTATGTCAATATCCGCTCCCGTCAGGTCAACAGTTTTGGCATATTCGGCGTTTTCCGTGTCAGCGCCTGCCAGCTTGTTCGTAGCGTAGAGCAGTCCGACTTCCTGTATCGTATAGCTGTCGGGAGTTGTGTGAGTGAACTCAAAGCCAATGGCATTTCTTCCGTTATAGACGGTTTGCGAGCTGCGGAGTGTGAGAACGGGTTCAGCCGCAGCAGCTTCTTCCTCCGCTGCATAAACAGGTGTCAGGTCAACGCTTTCCCTTACGATAAAGCTGTAGTCGGCAGAATAGCTCATTGCTTCGCCGTTTGCTTCCCAGTGGGAGAACCTCTGTCCCTCGGGGGCTTCTGGAGCTGATACTGTAAAGGACTGCCCGAACTCAAAGCCGTCGGCAGCTTCACCGTTTACGGAAACTGTAACATCCGCAGGAACAATGTACCACGGAATGGTAAGCTCGCCCTCATATTTGCCAAGCCCTCTTACCTTGACCATATATGTGCCTATATCCGATGCAGAAAGGTCGCCCTCGAAAACCTCATAGTCCGTACCCTCGGAAAGAGGAGCTTCGCCGTCCGTCAGCGTGAGATCAAATCCGACAGCCGAGCCTGTCTGCGTAAAGGTATTGCCGTTTGGAAAGCTGACCGATACTGCGGAGAGCTGAGACCTGCTGAGCTTTGGGATGACCCATGAGCCTTCCCGGATCTCGATGTATTTATTGCCGTCCGATCTGTAGAATTTGCCGTCAGAGCCTGTGTAGTATTCACTGCTGCCCTCTGTTTCATAGGTGGGGGCAACGGCGTCATGTTTGGTGTAGGTGGTCTCTTTTATGAAGTAAATGGCTTCATGATCATCGTCCATATATTCATATTTTGAAACAACATAGGTCCCGTCGGAGAACCATGATGATTTTCCCTCGCCCAGTGTTATAACAGCAGTATTGTCAACAAAAACAGTGCAGTAACGTGCTGAGGGGAATATCTGATATCCCTCTTTAATGACAGTGCCTTTTGTCAGATCGACGACATTAAAGACCGTTTCCTCCTCCTCCTCCTCGAACATTTCTGTCACGTCGGCGATATTGGCAGAAGCAGCCATGCTGACAGCGGTAGCGGAGAGCGTGCTGACGGGGACAAGCTGCGTTGCAGGCGCTTTCAGTGTCACATCCTCTTCGATAAACGTTCCCGACTTATTCGTCCCGATCACCGTGTCCTGCACTGAGTATCTGACAGCATCCGCAGGTGCAGCGCCTGCCATAAAAGCCAAAGACAGAAAAACTGCTGCCGCTTGTTTTATTGAATTTTTCATAGATTATACCTCCTTTTGGGTGTGGGGGTAGGGGTTATTTTTGCTTTGTGGATTTTTGTGTTGAGGGAACACTGCTTGTTCCATTTTGCGAAGATACACCCGATAATCATTGCCTTATACCGATCTCTGACTGCTTTTCATTCATAAGCATATCGGTCAGAGAATGATACCATTT
>JAFVBU010000307.1 GCA_017479805.1 Ruminococcus sp. | reverse complement strand
CAAAACATAATGCCTCGTAGTCTGCAACGTTACCACCGAACTCGCCGACTGTGAAAAGCTCTGCGTTTGCGCCCTCTGCTGCTGCCTTTGCCAGTGCTTCGGTATTGCCTGTGCCGCTCCAATAAATTACTGCTGTTTTCATTATTTTTCCTCCTTGAATGTGACAAGCGGTCTGAACAGGTCAATACCGCTGTTTAATCTATCGCACAGAATCTCTCTGCAACGATCGTACATTTTGAATGTGCGCTGCGCCTGTTCTGCGTTGCTGTAGACCTTCCAGCAGCCGCACAGCAGGCAATTTTTCCCCTGATTTTCGATGAATCCACGGATATCCTCTATTGGGTAACCTAAAAATGCTCCGACCTCGTGGGGGAATTCATCGCACGAGATACGCTTTGAAAGGATATCCAGCTTCTTGTCAAGGCTCATATCGGGAGTATATCCAAAGTCGGAAAGAAAAGCCGATACCTCGGGACTGCCGAGCCAAGCGGTCAGCAGCTTTTCGTGGTATACGTATACCAGCGAGCGCTCCTTACATTTGCAGAGCTGTTTCATTTTCAGTCCGCACAGTGAAGCGTCCCGTGAGAATGACCTGATACATTCCTCAACTGCCCTGTCGGACTGCTTTACAGAGAACATATTTGCACATTTTACGCCCATAATGGTGGGGGCGGTGTGCATTGCAAGGTGCTTCTCAAATATTTTTCTCTCCGACTCTGACATTATCATTTCCCCTTATAATTGCTCAAAAGCTGTTTCAGTGCGCTTACACTTGAACTGTGGACGTGCTCCACGGGAATACCGTGCTTTTCCGAACGGCTCTTTACACCGTTCAGCATTTTGTGGGAGCAAGTGCCTGTGAATACCACCATAAGATCCGGAAATCCCAGTTTATTTTCAAAATCCGCAGGCATCTGCGTGAACACCTTTGATTTGAAGTTGAAGGCTTTACAGATATCCTGATATCTTGTAGCCATGCGGTCGTTGCCGCCTACGATAACAATACTCATTTTTTCCTCCTTGCTGTGAGAATATGTTATAGAATAGTTAGCCGTAGCTAACGTCGAATCATAAATTAAACGGAGTGGATCGCTCCGTTTAAATACGGTCAGGTTTTCTGACCATGCTTATTATAACATCATGTCCCTGTTTTGTCAAGGTTTGTAAGCCGTGGCTAATTGGAGCCTTTATTCATAGGCTCACATTTTCTGAAACAGCCCCAGCCTTACGGATTCAGCCATAGCGCTGAGAAAAAGAGAATTCACAGGAGGCTTTTCGGAATAGTTAGCAGTATTGACAAAAACTCTCTGCCAGTACTTTTCTTCCCGTTTAGTCCACGCAGTCCTTATGGTATTCCTTATCTCACGCTCAACAGTGCTCACCGACCTGAAATATTCCCTGCCGATGGCACTGTAAAGCTGTCTGATATTGTATTCGCAGCTTGTATCCTCGATGCAAAGCCTTACACCACACAGGATATAGCTTCCGCCGCCGCTTTCCCAGTCGATACCGAGACCGCTCAGCAGAAATTTTATATACCTATCTGTTTTGTCATTCATGCTATCACTTCCATGTGTTTATACTCGGCGCTATAGTACCGAGTATATTGTACCACAAAAAAGCATAATATACCATGAAAGATATTGTCGGAAAATGTCGGTTTATACCGATCAATAGAACGTTGCAACAGGCTGTGCAGGCGCTTCGGTGTGCTGTATATCAGTAACGAAAAGCACGGGACCCTTTCCCTTGTACAGCTTGTGCTTCTGCACCTTTATCTTGCCCGAAACGTTTATCCAGTCCTGATTCTTTGGACGGTCGCTGCCCTCATACTGTGCCACCAGCCAGCAATACTGGATATCCTCCACACAGCAGGTCATAATATGTCTGCCCACAGCAAAGCAGTTGGCAGGAAACTTGCTGTTTTCAGCGGCGATGGACTTGAAATGCATGACCTTGCCGTCATATTTTTCAGGCTCGTCCATAAGGTCACGGTACCAGAGTGCATAGTCCTTGTCCTCGATGGTTATTTCGTCGGCTTCAACGTCAAAGGGAAGTGGGTCTTCGATATCATCGTAAGCGACCTTGCCGTCGGTGTACTCGAAAACTATCTCCGAACGGCGTGAAACTCCTCTTACTATCTTGTGGAATTCCTGTGGGTCGAGCTTCTCGTCAAAGCGGTTGAACACCGTCATTTCGGTAACATTCAGCTTATCCACAACGAGACTTCTCATGTTTGCGTTGTAGTTGGAGAAGGTAGTGGCGTCCACGAAAAACATCACCTGTGCAAGAGTTGTTTCCTCGGGCATTGCGCCGAAAAACTCGTCCATAGTCCACATACCGTTGTACTCCACAACAATACGCTCAGCGCCGCTTTCACGGAGTATCTTAGTGAAGTTCTCCTCGGTGAAGTCCTCCTTGTCCTCGATGGTGTGGAAAACGATGTTCTTCTTGGGCATTTTCGACAGGTCGTACTCCTCGATACCCTCTTCGCAGATCAGTACAAGGGTCTTTTCGCCGTTGTTGAAGCGCTTGTCCTCAAGGGTCTCCTGTATGAATCTGGTCTTGCCTGATTCCAGAAATCCCAGAAACAGGTATATCGGTATTAATTCTTCCTGATTATTAGGCATTTATATGCTCCCTCCCTCAGGCTTTGAAAAGCTCTGCGACAGCTTCCTCGTTTATCTTTGAGCCGATAACGCACAGTCTGCCGATGGTGCTTGCGCTGCCTGTGCGGACGTCTGGCATATTGGGCACATAGTCGAAGTGTATCCACTGACCGTTCTCGCCTGCAACGATACCCTTTGCACGGAGTATCATGCCGTACTTTTCTTCATCGGAAAGGGCTTCAAGAGCGGACTGTATCTCATCAACAGTGTAGCTTCTTGCAGTCTCTCTGCCCCAGCTTGTGAATACCTCATCAGCGTGGTGGTGATGGTGGTGTTCGTGATCGTGGTCATGATCGTGACAGCCGCAGGTGCAGTCTTCACCGTGTTCATGGTGGTGATGGTGCTCACGCTCGTCCTCATCGTCGTGGTCATGGTGGTGGTGATGATGGTGCTCATGCTCGT
>JAFVBU010000306.1 GCA_017479805.1 Ruminococcus sp. | reverse complement strand
GTTCAGCGACTATATCTACATAAATTATCCTTTCGACGGGAACGGCTTTGAGGTTTTCATGGAGGAACAGCAGCAGCGCCGTGAGAATTACGACTATCTCGAAGCGGACAATAAGATACCTATGGACGGCAGACAGACCTTTCTCGACTGCCGCTTTGTGAACGGCGAACCTGTGGTAACAGGCGGAAATGCCGATCTGCTGGAGTTTATGCGCTGTGAGAAGATCGACAGCTTCACACGCTCGAAGATCATCGCTTTCGGCAACCACTTCCCCTACCCGTTTTATCCCGATGAGGGCGGACTTATCTTCATCGGCTGGACTGACGACAGAGAGTTTTTTCTGCGAAAAACAGGGAAAAAATTCACCATTGTCATGTACGACCTCGACTATTACGAATTCGACATGAGCTTCACGGAGTTCCTTTACTGCTTCATGACCATGACCATAAAGCTGCCAATGATGTGGGACGAGGAACATGACTGGCAGTTCGAGCGGTATGAGTTTGCACAGCCCGAGGAACCGAAGCCGACTATAGAGCCGTTGGAGCGTGCCGACAAATGAGCGCCGACCACGCACAGTTAAAGAAATTCGCCGCCCGTGCCCGTGAGCTTCTGCTTGCCGCCACCGATGAAAATTCCGCATATTTTAGCTTTATTCGGCTTTGTGCAATAAAATTTGCAAGTCCCGACAGCTTTGCTCGGCTCAGTGAATTGTCCGTATCGGAGAGACAGTTGGAGTTCCCACTTATCTGCGGTGACCTTGCTGAAAAATACGGCGGAGTTTTCAACAATGTTTTCGGGAGTGTTGAATACCCCGAGGTGCTCTTAGGCGGCATTTTCGCCGAAATTTCGGCGATCACACTCGACGGCAACGACATTCTCGGCTGGCTTCACCAATATTTCAACGAGCCGTACCGTTCGAGCCTTGCGGTGGGACTGAAAAAAAGCAAGCGGCTGAATTCGGACGATATTACTCCAGCAACTCAGGTTTTCACTCCCGACTGGATGGTGAAATATCTGGTGGAAAATACCCTTGTGCGCCGATGGTATGAGGGCGGCGGAGCGAAACTTGACGGATTCGACAGCTATATTTTTGGCAATATTACTTCGTCTCCGCCGATCACTCCTGAGTGTCTCACCTTCCTTGACCCCTGTGCAGGCAGCGGAAATATGCTGCTCTATGCCTTTGATGTGTTCATGGCGATATACCGCAGTCAGGGGATTTCGGACAATATTGCGGCGGACATGGTGCTGCGGAACAACCTGTTCGGGCTGGAGCTTGACCGCCGTGCCTGCGCCGTGGCTGTGACCGCTCTCCGTGTCAAGGCGGCGGCTTACGGCTCGGACGCTATGCCGCAGGTTTTCAACTTCTCCGATGGAGATGTTGAAAACTTCGCAGGTTCGCTGGCGGATGCGGATTCGTGCACGGGCGGTGCAAAAGCCGTATTATCGAGGAAATTCGACGCTGTTGCCACAAATCCGCCCTATCTGGGTCACTCCGCAATGGACGGCAGGCTTCTCGATTTTGTTCAGACATATTACAAAGACTACAGCGCCGACCTGTTCATCACTTTTGCAGTTCGCAGCAGCAAACTGGTAAAGCCCGACGGCAGACTTGGCTTTCTCACCCCCTACACGTGGCTTTTCATCCGCACCTGTGAGCCGTTCCGAAGGCTGATTTTAGGCGAAAAATGCCTCGACACGCTGGTGCAGATGGAGTACTCCGCTTTCGACAGCGCCGTTGTGCCGCTGTGTATGTTCACCTTCGCCAACAGCGCCGCCGACAGAGTGTGCCGATTCCTCAGACTTGCCGATTTTAAGGGCGATATGGACTATCAGCGGCTGATGATGATGAGGGGTATCACCGACAGCGGCTGCGGCTACAGCTACACCGCAAGGGCGGCTGACTTTCTCGCCATCCCCACAGCGCCGCTCATCTACTGGCTCAGCGACAGTTTTCGCCGAATTTTCGCACTCTCTCCCCTCTCCGAGACTGCGGAGGTCCGTGAGGGACTTATCACAGGCGACAACGACCGCTTCCTGCGCCGATGGTTCGAGGTCAGCGCTGAAAAGACCGCTTTTGTGCGTGATGTAGGCAAAAAATGGTTTCCGCTCAACAAGGGCGGCGACTTCCGCAGGTGGTACGGCAACCGTGACTTCGTCATAAACTGGGAGCACGGCGGCGAGGAAATACGGAATTTTCGGGACAAAAACGGCAGACTGCTCTCCCGTCCGCAGAATGTGGAGTACAATTTTCACAGGGCGGTGAGCTGGTCGGCGCTGACCAGCGGACGTTTTTCCGTCAGGTATTATGACGAGAACTTCATGTTCAACGTTGCAGGCAGTTGTGCATTTTCCACAGATTTCCCCCATCTGCTTTGGCTTTTGGCGCTTCTCAACAGCAAGGTCACCGCTGTTCTCACCGAGGCGCTGAACCCCACCATGAACATGAACGCAGGCGATACAGCAAGGCTTCCTGTGCCGAAATATCGCCACGAACCGCACATCCAACAGCTTGCGGAGGAGTGCATAAGGCTGTCAAAACAGGACTGGGACAGCTTTGAAACGAGCAGTGAATTCCGCAAACACCCATTGATATGATTGTATAGATTCTACAAAGTTTTAAACAGCTTGTGGAAAACACAGTTGAGGAGTTTATCATGAAAGTTACAGACGGTTTCTGGATGACCAAAAATGGCTATAATGTCAACTATTCCGAGGAAGTTTACGGCATTTCCGCTGACGAGACTTCCGTGACGGTGCACACCACCCACCAGTGGATACACAACAGGGGCATGACCCTCGGCGGTCCCGTGCTGACCATCCGCTTCACCTCCACCCTTGAGGACAGCATAAAGGTCACAATCACCCATTTTTCGGGGGAAGTCAGCCGTTCACCACAGTTCGAGCTGAACGAGGACAGCGGCTTCCGTCCCACCGTAAAGCAGACCGAGGACGGCGGATTCGTCCTTATTTCGGGCAAAACCAGCGTTACACTCCCTGCCGCCGAAAAACCGTGGGGAGCGGAGTTCCGCTATGACGGCAGACTGCTGACAAGGTCGGGCTGGCGCACTACGTCCATCATTCAGCGTGACAAGCGCCCGAATGACGATGATCTGCGGTTTTTCGCACGTTCCGACAACGGCAGAAATACCTTTATCCGTGATATGCTGGGCATTTCTAAGGGATAGTACAACTACGGCTTCGGCGAAAAATTCACTCCGTTCGTGAAAAACGGTCAGACCGCCGAGATCTGGAACAACGACGGCGGCACCTGCACCGAGCAGAGCTACAAGTCCGTGCCGTTCTTCCTTTCTTCCCGAAATTACGGGGTTTTCGTCAACCATCCCGAGCTTGTGGACTTCGAGGTGGCTTCGGAGAACGTGTCGAGGACTGCTTTCACGGTTCAGGGCGAAAAACTGGAGTATTTCCTGTTCGGCGGCGAGAGCCTTTCCGATGTTATCGAACGCTACACCGCCCTCACAGGCAGACCTGCCCTCCCTCCTGCGTGGTCATTCGGGCTTTGGCTGTCCACCTCGTTCACCACCAATTACGACGAAGCTACGGTGAATTCCTTCATCAGCGGCATGGAGGAGCGAGACATCCCCCTCGACGTTTTCCACTTCGACTGCTTCTGGATGAAAGAGCAGGAGTGGTGCAGTTTTCAGTGGGACGAGCGGATGTTCCCCGACCCGAAAGCCATGATAAAGCGGCTCAAAAGCCGTGGGCTGAGGGTGTGCGTATGGATAAACCCTTATGTTGGACAGCGTGCGCCGATATTCGGTGAACTGATGGAAAAGGGCTATTTTCTGCGGAATAAGGACGGCTCGGTATTCCAGACCGACCTCTGGCAGCCTGCGATGGCGATAATCGACTTCACCAACGAGGGCGCAAGGAAGTGGTTCGGCGACAGGATAAGGGAACTGGCGGCAATGGGCGTGGATGCGATAAAGACCGATTTCGGCGAGAGGATACCCACTGATGTGGTCTATGCGGACGGCTCTGACCCGTACAAAATGCACAACTACTATTCCTATCTCTATAATAAGACCGTTTGGGAGGCTCTTTCGGAGGCTGAGGGAAGTCCCTGTCTTTTCGCAAGGGCGGCAACTGTCGGCTGTCAGAAATTCCCTGTGCACTGGGGCGGCGACTGCTTCTCAGACTACTACTCAATGGCGGAAACTCTCCGTGGCGGCTTGTCGCTGTGTATGTCGGGCTTCGGCTTTTTCTCCCACGATATAAGCGGATTTGAAGCCACAGGCACTCCCGACCTTTACAAGCGCTGGCTGGCATTCGGGCTTATGTCCACCCATTCGAGACTGCACGGAAGCAATTCCTACCGTGTGCCGTGGGCTTTCGACGAGGAAAGCTGTGAAGTTGCGAGGTTCTTCGTGAAGCTGAAAGGCTCGCTCATGCCCTACCTTTATGGAAGTGCCGTACATACCCACAAAACGGGCATACCCATGATGAGGGCAATGGTGCTGGACTTCGGCAGAGACCGCAATACCCACACCATCGATACCCAGTATATGCTGGGCGATTCCCTGCTATGTGCGCCTGTTTTCAGCGAGGACGGCGACTGTGCATTCTACCTGCCCGACTGCGGAAAGTGGACTGATATCCTCACAGGCGAGGTTCTCGACGGCGGCAAATGGTATGAGCGCAGGTATGACTATTTCTCCATGCCGCTGTACGCAAAGCCCGATTCTATCATAGTTTTCGGCAATTTCAAGGACTGCGCCGACTACGACTATACCGACGGCATGACCATAAAAATTTACGGCATTGCCGACGGGCATACTGCTGAAACTGAGGTGTACGACAGTCGGGGCAGGTTAGCGGTCACGGTGAGGGCACAGCGGAGCGGAAATGTTCTGAATGTGGCTGTAAAGGGGGATTACAAGTCGTTCAAGGTGGAAACGCCGTCACAGGAATATGAAGTGTATCTTGTATAGAAATTACCGTATTGTAGGGTAGCCCGCCCTCGGGCTACCGTCAGTCCGTAAAATATTTGAAATGCAAAAGCTCCCCGATTTGGGGAGCTTCCGCTTTATATTGGAGTATGGAGAAGAAGATAGCTTGGTTAGTAGTTCATCGGCTTGACCGTCCGTAAAGCGTTGCTTCGCCGCTTTTCTTATTTTATGCGAGCTTCAGCAATTTCTTCTGTATAGCCAGTGCATCCAGATTAGTCATACCGTCCTCATCAGTGTCACCGTAAACCTTGCCCAGCTCAGTAATATGGTTTGTATTTGTTCCGTTCACGCCGTACTTGTCGGGATTTGCCAATGCCTGCATGATTAGTACAGCGTCGCCCATGCTTATCTCGCCGTCACAGTTTGCATCATAGCTCTTGCCGTAGCTGAAAATATCGCCTGTGATAACATATGTGCCGTTTGCATTCAGCTTCAGAACGCCCGAAATAACGTCGCCCTCTTTGAGGAACGGTATATTCGACATTGATGTATCTGAGTACATATGAGCGTCTGCGTCGATACGGTAACCCTTGTCCATGCCCTTGAAAACAAGTCCCTCGGGGTCTGCACCGTAGGAAGCATTTTCAACTCTTGCATTTTTCAGCTCAAGGTACTTATGTTCAGCGTTTTCGATGTAAACAGGGAAGCTGACATTGCCCTGATAGAAATAGTAGCGTGTGCCGCCGTAAACGAACTTGCCGTCCTCGCCCTCTGCAAGAGCGATATAGAGCCTGTCAGACTGTGTTGTGAACTGCTCCTGTGTGAAAGTGGTGTACGGGTACTTTTCCTTGCTTATGGTGTAACCGCTCGGCTCAATATCCGAAAGGTCGATAACAGTCTCAGTGCCGTCGGGACGGTTCACCTTTGCCTTTAAGCCTTTCAGGTCGGGAGCTTCGCCCTGCTGATATACTATCTTGTCGGGAGCTGAGATAAGCTCAGTGATTATATTTGTATCTTTGGGGATCACTTCAAATGAAGCAAAGCCCGAGAATGCACAGCCGTTCGCTCCGATGGTCAGTTCTGCCTGACCCTCCTTTAAAGCTGTGACTGTTACAAAATTATTGCCCTCGCTGTACTCAATATCAAGGTCGCCCTTGCTATTGGTGAATGTACCTTTGACTGTTCCTCTTACGGGGTGCTCGAAGTAGATGACCTTTTTCTCGCCTACTCTGACAGGTGTGCGGTCGAATGTGACATTTGGTCTGTAGTCAGCATATCCGCTTCCTACCTCGATCTTTATATCTGTACTGAAAGCACAGCCATCTGCGGTAACACCCTCTATAACGGCGCTTCCCTCTGATAAAGCGGTAACTATGAGGAAATCGTCGCCGTCGTGGTACTCGACAAGGATATTATCGGAGTATTTGTCGAACCTGATATTATTTCCCTTGCCTGTCTGTGGATCTCTGACGTATATCTTCCTTGATTCGCCCTGCATCATTGGTGTGCTGTTTCCGCTTATCTCAGGCACATAACAAAATACCGCTGTTGTGATGGTACCATTGACCTCAGTTGTAGGAAGATAAGTTACTGTTGTAGTGGTCGTAGTTATTGAAGTTCCCGTGCCTGTAGTGGTGGTCGTAGTAGGAACGAACTCAGGCGGAACTATGAGAAGATCGTGACTGCTCTTGAAGTATTCCCCTGTCATGTTGTGCTTGGTGTAGGAGTAAAGTGTCACACACCTCGGCTCGGCATTATAACGGCAGCTTATAGTGACCTTGCCGTCAACAGGAGTCAGCGAACCCGTTCCTTTAAACTCAACACTGTCTATCTTGATATCCTCGGTGTCAGCCTTGAATTCCACATTCTGAGCCGCATAAGCGCTGAATTCAAAGGTCTTTACCTCGTTTGGACTGATATACATAGCGTTCATTTCGTCCTTGAAGCTCATTCCTGCACCCGGGGTACTTCTTATATATGTAGTCTCGGTATGGGTTGTGGTAACTGTTCCTGTGCCTGTTGTGGTGGTGGCAGTTGTCTCGGGAGAGAAAACATTTATTACAGCCTCTGCTGTATTGCCATCCTCATCGAAAGCAGTAACCTTTGTAATGCCTGTATTCAGCGCATTTACGTAAACATATGTGGGATAGATGATGCGCTCGGAAGCGATATTTTTATCCTCAACTTTGTAGTCCAGCTTTATTCTGTCGGGATTGTTCACTTTAAGGATGTAAATATTGCCCTCGGGAAGATTGTAGACCTCCTGTTCAAAGCCGAACTTCTCTGTCTTTTCCTCGGGAGCTGCTTCTGTAGGTGCAGTTGTGGTCACGCTTGTTGCAGAAGTGGTGGTCGTTGGCTCGGTAGTGACCAGTACCGCACCCTTGACCTCGGGAGTGACCGACGGAGCGCCGATCTCAGCGGCATTCACAGAAACGGGGACACCTGCAAAGGATGTCAGCCCCATAGCAAATGAAAGGAACGCCGACAGCAATCGTATCTTTTTCATAGTAAAACCTCCTCTGATTTGGATTTATAAATAACTTTCTTTTGTTTTTCCGCACGGATTTTTTTGTCTTTACTTATTAGACTGTTTTTAACGTGAAAACTCTCACTCAAACTGTATATAAAATATATATGCTGATATATATTATTATACTGTAGGGGCGCACAGTGTGCGCCCGTGGATAACCGAATAGATTCATGATATTTTTATTGTAACCCGTGGGAGGGCGGATGATATCCGCCCCTACAACCTGAAACCTAAAAAACTAATCACTCATACACTCATACACTTATACACTTAAAAAATTGCATTTATCTTCTATGAAAAAAGTGTTGATTTATGTGATTTTTTGTGATATAATGATAATATAATTTCTCTTTTGGAGCTGTTTTTATGAAAAAAAGATACTTAATACCCATCATCATTTCCGTCATCATGCTTGTCATCAATGCCGCTGCTCGTTTCAGCCGTTCCTTTGCAGATTTTTATGTGCAGAACATCTTCCCTCGGATATCCTCTATCCTCGCCCATATATCGGGGCTTTTCCCCTTTTCCGTGGGCGAGGTCATGATAATTATAGGCATACTCCTCGTTTTCATCGGTATCCCTCTTTTCCTCATCATCCTCATCGCAAAAAAGGATTCACGCAGAAAAACCGCAGGCGCTTTCCTTTGCACTTTCCTTTGGATAGCCGCTTACATATGGTCAACTGAAACTCTCAACTGCTTCGTCATGTACCAGTGCACGCCTTTCTCCGAGCGCTATTTCAGTGAGCAGACCGAGCATACCGAAAGCGAGCTGAAAGACCTGTACAAATACCTCATCGACGAGACCAACAAAATAGCCGAGGACGTGCCACGTGACGCTGACGGCAGGTTTTACCTAACCTGCGACTACGACAAGGAAGCAAAGGCAGCCATGAAAAAGGCGGCTATGAAGTATCCCCAGCTCAAAGGCTACTTCCCAACCGCCAAAAAAATCAACTTCTCCTACTTTATGAGCCAGTCGAATCTCCTCGGTATCTATTTCCCGTTCTCGATGGAGTCCAACTACAACAAGGACATGGTTTCGGGCAATATACCGTCAACTATCTGCCATGAGTACGCACACCTCAAGGGCATTATACAGGAGGACGAGGCGAACTTCATTTCGTTCATTGCCAATGCCGAAAGCGAGAATATCGAGTTCCGCTATTCGGGCTATCTCAACGTTTTGGAGTACGTCCACAACGAGGTCTACAAGCAGGAAGTGACCTCGGCTTACGGTCTTACCGACACTATTTCCGAAAACGTCCGCAAGGATTGGTTCAGGTTCATGCCCGACACATACTGGGAGGAGAACAAGAAAAAGGAGATCATCCCCACCGAGACAGTCAGAGCCGCTTCCGATGCGTCCATCGACCTCAATATAAAAATGAACGGCAGAGAGGACGGTATCAAGGCTTATTCCCATGTTGTAAATCTTCTGCTTGATTATTATTCTTCCGAGGATTGAGGTTTCAGGTTTTAGGTCAATGCGTAATTTTTTATTGAGAATGTAGGGGCGCAAGCTGGCGTCAGCTTGACCACGTTCACGCTTCGCTCGCAAGCTCGCTTACTCTCTGCGAGGCTTTTACTCTGCTTTCGCACACTGTTATTAAATTCGGTGCGGTAGTGTAGGGGCGCACAGTGTGCGCCCGTGGGTTATGCATAAAACTCACCCGTGTAGGGGCGCCCTTTGGGCGTCCTTTTTGGTTACAATTCAAATACGAATAAACAGCTGATTTTACGGTATATTAAAGGACTGCCAAAGGCAGCCCCTACACGGCATATTTTATTTGTAACTGACGGGGCGATGTGGGCATCGCCCCCTACACAATGTTTTAACCATATTTGCATTGTATCTCACGGGCGGATGATATCCGCCCCTACATTCTCAATTCCTGCCACCTAAAAATACACTCATACACTAACATAATTGACTAATCGCATGATATATGTTATAATTAAAGGAGTAAAGGGGGGATGGTCTGTGGAAGGTATAGTTGTTATCGCTGTTATCGTGGTGCTGGCGCTGATACTGGGGGTCAAGCCCATTATGCTGCTGGCGGCAGGCGGTTGTCTGATATTGCTGTTTCTGCTGTTCATGGTGGTATTTTTCGTTGTCTGCTTCACAAAAATGCTGACGACCAAAAAGGTGGAAGCCGAATTCACAAGGATAGGCAAGCGCACCCCCGAAGCAAGGTTCAACCTCGCTTTCTACAGCATCGACGGCAAGGAATACCCCAATATTTTCCCCGAGGAAGGGATAATGGAGAAAATGCTCTACAAGACCGACAGGAAGTACAATGTCCGTCTGCATAAAAAGGGCTACGTTTTTGACAGGTTCGCCGTCACTACCTGCACTATCGGCTTCACGCTGAGTATAGTCATCATCATTGCTGCGGCAATTGCGGCGGCTGTGATATCAGGTGTGTTATAAACTTAAAGGAGGAATAACGGATGGAGGAACATGAATGTGCTCACAGCGGAGTGCATAAGGATATCGCCGAAAAGGTCGCTAAGGTCACTCCCGATGAGGACGTGCTTTTCAAGGCTGCCGAGCTGCTGAAAATATTCGGCGACTCCACAAGGATAAGGATAATTTTTGTGCTCTGTCAGAGTGAATTGTGCGTATGCGATATTGCAAGACTGCTGAATATGACCCAGTCCGCTATCTCCCATCAGCTTAAAGTGCTGAAAGAGGCAAGGCTGGTCAGTTCAAGGCGTGAGGGAAAAACTATTTTCTACGCCCTCTGCGATGAGCACGTTAAAACAATTTTCTATCAGGCGATGGAACACGTTATGGAGTAATTATGCATTATTTTGATTTTCACACACACGCATTCACCGACAGTCTCGCTGAAAGGGCACTTTCGGGGCTTGCGGATACAAGCGGCATCACACCTGCCACAAACGGAACGATAAGCGGTCTCAGGACGAAAATGGCTGAAAACGGCATTGAACGTGCCATGCTTCTCCCTGTGGCTACAAAGCCCACTCAGCAGACTGTCATAAATAACTGGGCAGCCGAGATAATGGGGGACGGGCTTTACTGCTGCGGTTCTGTCCATCCCGATGCGGAGGACGCTGTGCAGGAGGTGGAACGTATAAAATCTCTGGGACTTTACGGTGTCAAGTTCCACTCGGAGTACCAGAAATTCTGTCCCGACGAGGAGAGGATGTTCCCCGTGTACGAGAAAATAGCCGAGCTTGGGCTTTTTGCGGTATTCCACGGCGGCTGGGACCCCTACGCTGACGGCGATATACGTGCAACTCCCGAACGCTTTGCAAGGCTGTGCAGGAATTTCCCGAAGCTCACGGTAATTGCCGCTCATCTCGGCGGTATCATGCTGTGGGACGATGTGGAAAAGCACCTTGCAGGAAAGTTCGATAATCTTTATATGGATGTGGGAGTTATTTCCCGATATATAGACCGTGCCCAGCTTTTACGCATTATCCGCACACAGGGAGCGGAAAAGGTGCTGTTCGGCAGCGACTGCCCGTGGGACGAGCCTGCAAACGAGATAGCCATGATAAACGAGCTTCCCCTTACCGATGAGGAAAAGGAGCTTATCTTTTATAAGAATGCGGAAAAAATGGTCGGTGAGAATGAAGAATTGAGAAACAAGCTGGCGTCAGCTTGACCACATACACGTTCCCACTCGCAAGCTCGTTCAGTCTCTGCGGTTCGGAGAGTCTGCTTTCGCTCGCTGGCACTAAATTTAGATATGACTGTATGATATTTTGTAGGGGCTGCCTTTGGCAGCCCTTTAATATACCATAAAATTAACCGTTTACCATAATTTGCATTGTTCGCCTCGGGACGTCGTGGACGCCGTCTCCTACAAATCAATATTTCTAACCAAAATGAACGAGTTACGTGTCTGCTAACAAAATCCGCTTTACTTGCTGATATTTTCATGGTATAATCTTATTATAATTTAAAAGTAAGAGGTGTGAATATGGACAGAAACAAAGTTATAATCAAAACAAGTATCATCGGTATTATCGCCAATCTTTTCCTTGCAGGCTTCAAGGCGGCGGTGGGACTTCTTACGTCCTCCATCGCTATCGTCCTCGATGCCGTAAACAACCTCAGCGATGTGCTTTCCTCGGTCATCACCATCATCGGCACTAAGCTGGCAGGCAAAAAGCCCGACCGCAAGCACCCTTTCGGTCACGGTCGTATCGAGTATATCACCGCTCTGCTTATCTCCGTTATCGTCCTCTATGCAGGTATCACTTCGCTTTTTGAGTCGGTGAAAAAGATAGTCCACCCGAAAACTCCCGAATATACGGCAGTTTCCCTCATTATCGTTGCGGCGGCTGTTGTGGTGAAGATACTCCTCGGACTTTACGTGAAAAAAACAGGAAAAGCGGTCAATTCTCCGTCGCTGGTGGCTTCGGGAACAGACGCTCTCATGGATTCGATAATTTCCTTTTCAACTCTTGTTGCGGCAGGTATCTTCATAATCTTCCATCTCAGCCTTGAAGCGTGGCTCGGTGCGGTTATTTCCATCGTTATCATCCGCTCGGGTATCGAAATGCTCCGTGACAGCCTTTCTGATATCATCGGTCAGCGTGTTGACAGCAGTATCACAAAAGAGGTCAAGCGCACTATCTGCACATTTGACGAGGTTCAGGGCGCATACGACCTTATACTCCACAGCTACGGTCCCGACCTGCTTATCGGCTCGGTGCATATAGAAGTTCCCGACACAATGACAGTCAGCAGGCTTGACAGGCTGGAGAGGAAGATAACTGAAAAAGTTCTTGCAGAGCACAGCATAATCCTCGCAGGCATAAGTGTATATTCCCAGAACACGGGCAACGACAGGGCAAGCGAGATTTACACCGATATCCGCCGCCGTGTAATGTCCCACGAATACATTTTGCAGATACACGGATTTTTCATGGACGAGGAGACTAAGAGCATTACCTTTGATGTTATCGTTGACTTTGCCGCTCCAGACGGAAAAGCCGTCTATAACGAGGTCTGTCAGGAGATACAGCAGGAATATCCCGATTATAAGATAACTGTTACCCTTGACCTCGACGTCAGTGACTGACGAGCTGGCGTCAGCTCGACCACGTACACGCTTCGCTCGCAAGCTCGCTTACTCTCTGCGAAACTTTTACTCTGCTTTCGCTCGCTTTTACAAATGCGGGGCGGTGTTTCAAGGTTTTATGTAGGGGCGTTCTTGGAAATTGGGAATGTAGGGGCGGCGTTCCGCCGCCCGTGATTTTTGATGATATATGCGGCTGCGATTTGTAGGGGCTGCCTTTGGCAGTCCTTTATTTTACCGTAAAATAAGCCGTTCACGTAATTTGCATTGAACAAAAAGGACGCCCAAAGGGCGCCCCTACACATATAAACCGTAATATTTAGCATAATTAAAAGGGCGCACAAACGTGCGCCCTAAAAATATGTGTAATGTTAATGCAATTGTAAGGCACGGGCGGATAATATCCGCCCCTACATCACCGCCCCGAATTTGCTCCCCGTGTGCGAAAGCAGAATAAAAGCCTCGCAGAGAGTAAGCGAGTTCACGAGCGAAGCGTGTCCGCCAGCGGGGGCGTCCCCGCTTATTGCATACCGCCTCTTACGTAGAAGTTGTCCTGTATGATGAGGGCACAGCCGCCGAGGAAGTTGTTCTTGCCGTCAAGCCTGCTGAGTACAACTCTGTCAGCGATCTCCTCGCTTACAAGACGTATCATTTCTCTCTTTACGTAATCAAACTGCTTTTCGTCCAGCTTAAAGTTGTGGAGAACTATCCTCTTTGCAAAGTGGCTGATAGCCAGATTGTTGATGAGAACAGTGTACTTGGCAATAATGTCGTCCACAAGGTTCTTTACGGATTCTTCCTTGCTCATTACAGCCTTGAAAACAGTATCCATGTTTACGTTGCTCTTATCGCCGTTTGTGACCTCGTAAAGCACGGGTGTTTTCTCCTTTGAGTAAATCTCGTATACTGCGTCGAGCATTGCCTTTCTGGAAAGCTCAGCCTTAACGGAACCGTTGGGATAGCCCTCATAGGACTTACCGTTGGGGCAAACTATGTACTTCTCGATAGTTGAAGTATAGGAAACATAGTCAGCCGAAAGCTCGTTCTTGTTGATGATAGCTAAGTTTACCTGATTGCCGTTGTGGATGAATGCCTGATTGGTCTGGTAGCCGTTCTGTGTTCTGAAATCGTTGCTTGCCAGAGCCATGAGACCGATAGCGTTTCCGCAGTGGATCTCGAAATCAAGACCGCCTGAGAGCTTGTCGATGAAATTGGTGAAATCAAGCACGCCGTCCTTGTAGAAGATCTTCAGCTTGCCCCACATAGACGGTACTACGCCTACGCCGAGACCGAGGATCTTATCCTTGGTAAGAGCGCTGTTCTCGACCATTTCGTTACTGGTCTTGATTATGTAGTTAATGATGTCTTTGCTGGTAGTGCGGTCATCAATTACCATGCTCGCTTTGTCAAGGATCTCGGAATTAAGATTTGTAAGACCTATGCTTACTTCCTTTTCGTCAACGGTAGCGCCGAGTGCGAAACGGCTGTTCACGTTGATATCGATAAGGATCTTTCTTCTTCCCTTCTGGAGCTTCTCTGTGTTAACGGGAGCTTCGCCTATTTCGACGAGCACGCCTTCCTCTATCATCTCATTGGTGATGATAGTAACGGCAGCTCTGGTGATCTCAAGAGCGCTTGCCACATCAACTCTTGATATCGGACCTGACTCCCTTATCACACGGAGTATCTGCATCCTGTTTCTTCTTTTCAAGTCGAGCTTGCTAATACCTCTTTTTTCCATAGTAAACAACTCCATTCTGCTATGGTAAAAATTTGGCTGCACCCGAAAATACCCCCGAGTGAACGTCAGTGTTGCCTGCACCGACGGTGTCACAAGTTCAGGACTTTGCAGTCACGTGTCATCTGCCTGCCTTACATCTGCATTTTTGCAGCATGGTTTTTCGTTGAAAATCACCGCAGCCAACGGCAACTCCACACACGAAATCTTACACATCGCACAAGAAAGCGGATTTTTCGGCAGTTCTGAACAAGTTTACCATAAATAATTTTTTCAGTTTCTGTAAAATTTATTTTTACATATATTATTATAACACAAACCAACTAAAATTCAAACATATTATCGTAAAAAATATTAAAATCAGCGTTTTGGACAAACTCATATTCCCTTTTTTGTTAAAAATTCCGTTAGCTGTACAATGAGGGGAAGTGTCCCCAGAGAAAGGACAGTTCCGAAGGTGAATATCTCCGAAGCATACAGTGAATTCTTACCGTATCTGACGCACTGGAGAGTGCAGAGAGCGGCAGGGGGAGCGGCTGCGGCAACGATGACGGTCAGCAGCACTTTTTCATCGACATTGCGGCAAATGAGCGTGAGTACGACAGACAGCACCGCAGGGAAAAGCAGCAGCTTCAGGAAGCACACATAGTACACCCTTTTCTTCCTGATGAGAGACAGTATATCAGTGTCCGCCATAGTAACACCGCTGACTATCATAGCTATGGGAGTGTTCACCTCTTTCAGCATATCCATAGCCTTTGCAGGCACTTCGGGCAGGCGGATGTGGAAGGCAAAGGAAATAAGTCCGAGGACTATGGAAATAACCGTAGGAGAGTAAAGAACTTTCAGCGCCTGCTTCATATCCCTTTCGCCTGTGAGCATTATCATGCCCTGAGTCCATGCGATGAGGTTGAACATGGTTATGTAAGCGGCGAGGTAGAAAACGCCCTCACCGCCGAAAAGAGCGGAAACAAGGGGGATGCCCATGAAGCCGCAGTTGGAGTATACCGACGAGAAGCGCTCTATTTCGGTATCTCTGCCCTCTTTGCTGCGGATGAAGATATAACAGCAGGAGAGGAGCACCGCAAAGGATACCGCAGAGAGCAGGAACGTCAGCAGGAGATTTTTCACAAGCTCGGGGCGGTAGTCGGTCTGGTAGGACATGAATATTACCACGGGATTGATTATCTGCATGAGGAATTTGGATAAGTCCTTGTTGGATTCCTTGCTGATGATATGGGTTTTTGAGCAGAGCACACCGCAGAGGATGAGCAGAAGCATGATGATGGTTTGGCGAAGAATGGTTTCTGACATAATATTTCTCCTTAAAAAATATATAAAAGCGGCGAAGCCGCTAATAGCGGGAGTCCAGAGGGAATATATTCCCTTTGGCAGGGGGTGAACGAGGGGGACAGCGTCCCCCTAAAAAAGCAGTGAGACAAGCGAAGCGTAAGTCTCACGGACGGGTAAATGCGACTAACAGTCAAGCCGATGATAGTGGAGGTCACTCCCATCGGCTTGACCGATATTTGCAGCGAACGGTCCGTAAAGTGTTGCTTCGCCGCTTTTTATTTTTCTTTTTTCTTTACGCACAAAAACGGCAGCCCCAAAAGCTGCCGCTGAATCATTTAGCTATGTCCTGTGGGAGAACCTTCCAGCAATCGTCCTCCATCTTCACATAATAAGCGCCGCCAAGTATCTTGTCATCACCAAATTTATAAATGACCGTAACAAAATACCCCTTGTCCGCCACTATCTCTCCGTCCGCAGTCTTAGCGCCGTAAAGATGTGCAAGGTCGTAAAGGTAATCCTCTGCATCACGCAGCTCGTCCTTGCTCATACGCTTGACTTTCTTTATCTTTTTCAGCTTTACCGCCTTTTCCGAAAGGCTCTCGTAATTGCCGATAAGATTCGTCCACTCACCCGTGTCCTTGAAATGCTTTATCAGCACTTTCGGCAGACCCATTGAGTAGTAGTCCTCGCCGCCATCCTCGTCAACAACGCAGTTCCAGTAGCGGTGAACAGCGCCACGGCAGCCTGTGTGGTTTCTGATGAGTGAGAAGCACATGAAGAACAGCAGTACAATGACTGCAAGAGCGCATCTTCTCCTACGCATGAGGACTTTTTTGTTAACTCTCCGCCGCTGCTGAACAGGTCGCTGAGCAGTCGGCTGTACGCTTTCCCTTTCGGGTATGTATTCTTTCTCGGTATCGGGAACGATTTCCTGATGGTTTTCGGGGACATACCGTGGGGCAGAATCGAGAAAATCCAGAGAGTCAGTTTCGTCGGCATCGTCTGCTTCTTCCGTCGGGATATCCTCGGGCTCGCTGTCATCTTCAATTATATCCTCTGTCCCGAAGTCCTCTGAAACAGTATCGGCTGTATCTGTATCTTCATCGGCAAACTGAGCTTCCTCAGCCGCCGCAAGAGACTCCTCGCAGCCGCAGATACCGTCATCAGGTATTTCCTTTCCGCAGAATTCACAAATTGCCATTTTACCCCTCCGAACAGCACCTCAGTGCTGTGTGTTGATTCCATTCCCCTGCCGCCGAACGGTCAGTTATCGAAGCCGTAGAACGAAGTGCTTTGCTCGCCCATTATCTTCCAGCCGTCGCCTTTCAGCTTGACAGCGTAAACAGTGGTCTTGTCGTTATCGCCCTCGGTATTCTTGAATTTATAAGTAACGGCATAGCCTTTTTTGACCTGTATATCTTCCTCGTCCACGTCCGCACCGCACATGACCGCTGCACTGTAGAAATACTTCTCAGCGTCCTTGAGATCGGAGTTCTTCATATCCTTGACTTTGGATATCTTCCTGAACTTAGGCTTCCTGTCCCAGTCGTCCATGCGGTTTTCAACATCGTCGTTGTAATCCTCCACCAGATCACGCCAGAGGTCGTCGTCTTTGAGCTCGTCAATGCAGTCCTGCGGCAGCGTAAGGGAATAGTAGGTCTTGCCGCCGTGCTTGCTGTAGCGTGAGCTGAAATACTTTTTGACTGTGCTCTTATAGCCCGAGCCTGATATCATAGAGCCGAGAATGATGATGAACACCAGCAGCACCGCCGCAACCATAGCGCCGAACTTCTTGAAGCTGCCGTCGTCGGTCTTGCGGTCGTTGATACCCGTGTCCACACGCCTTATGGCAGGACCGTCCGAAGAACTGCTGTAAGCCGTGGGCTGAGGTGTACTGCTGACAGGAGCGCCGCTGTTCTCGGGAGCGTCCTCGGTGTAGAGGTACTTTTCCTCTGCCTGAGCATTAGCCTGCTGTTCGTGTATAGCCCCGGGGCAGCTGCACAAAGAGCCCTCCGTCAGTTCTTTTCCGCAGTATTTACAAAAAGCCATTTCACAGACCTCCGTATCAAATTATATTTTATCATAAAGGCAGGCTCATGTCAAGTGAGCGAGCCGCTGTTTTCAGCAATAATTCCGTCGTTTTCGCTCTGATCCTGTCCGCTGCACTCAGCGCATATGCCATAGAACACAGTCTGGGACGAATCTATAGTGAAACCGTGGTGCTCGGCAATGTGGCTGCTTATCTCGGCAAGATGGTCACAGGTCAGGTGTATGAGCTTTCCGCAGCTAAGACATTTCAGGTGAAAATGGCTGTGGCAGTCCTGTTCCTCGTCGATATACTGAAAGCAGGCGCAGGTCTTGCCGTCGAAGGCAGACTTCCTGACAGTGCCCTGCTCAACCAGTCTGTCAAGCTGGCGGTATATTGTAGCCACACCGACGGGAGTGCCCTTTGCCGAAAGGTAGGCGCTTATCTCCTGCACGTTGGTATGCTTCTCCTTATTTTCGATAAGATAAGTGAGCAGGTTCTCTTTCTGCTTGGTGTTGTAGCCCTGATCTCTTTTCATGTGAACCTCCGCAGCTGTCAGTTTGGTATGACTTTCCAGCCCTCGCCGCCTATTTTGACCGCAAGAGCAACATCGTTTCCGTTCTCCTCGCCGTTTTTGGTGTAGGTATAGCTTACCTCATAGCCCTCCTGCACGTCAATGCTGTCCTCAGTGATCTCCATGCGGTCACTGCTCTTGCTGACGAAATAAGTCTTTACAGCGGCTATCTGCTTATCGGTGACGGGAGTTGATTCCTTTATCTCGCCGAAAGCGTAAACGCCGTCGGTAAGATCGGGGCGCTGTTTCTGGTTCTCGTTGAAGTTGTTGATAACAGAATTGTAGTCGCCCTTGTCTTTCATATCCTGTATATAGCCGTCGAGGTACATATAGGAATAGAATATCTCGCCTCCGTTGAGGCTGAAAGAAGCATTGAAGCATTCCCTGAGAGCGTCCTCATAGCTTTCGCTCTGCCGAGAAACGGCAGGATTTGCTTCGGGAGCTTTATTTGAAACAGTGGTTTTCTGACCGCATGAAGCCGACACAGCCGCAGCCAGCACCGCCGCCGTCACTAATGATACTATCTTTTTCACTTGTCCTTCTCCTTTTTAATGCAGTTATAATCATTATAGCACACTATCATTAATATGTCAAATCGAGCTGACGTCACGACAGGGCAACCGCATGAAAAATTCATAAATAAATGTTATAATAGAACAAAAAAGTAAAAAAGGGAGAAAAAGAATGAAAAAATACTTTGAAGAAATAGAAGATACAAGACAACAGTGGAAAATCAAATACGAATTATTGGAAGTCATAGTAATGACAATAATAGCTGTAACGGCAGGAGCGGAACAATGTAATGAGATCGAAATGTATTGCAAAGAAAAGGTTGAAATATTCCGGGAAAAGTATGGATTGAAGTTGGAAAACGGAGTTCCGACAGATGATACATTT
>JAFVBU010000305.1 GCA_017479805.1 Ruminococcus sp. | reverse complement strand
GACTCCCGGTGTTTGGCGGCTTCGCCGCTTTTTTATTTTGTTTTATTTTTTTGCTTTTACTGTCCCTCATGGAAGAAGTACGGCAGTGCATCATAAATATAATGTCTTACATATCCCCACCAATGTGTTCTTCCCGGTGCTACCAGCCAGTACAGATTGCCCTGTGAGAAGTCCGATGTATATGTGAAGTACTTAGACTTAGTCTTAAGATCCTCCATCTCAGGCTTCATATTGTTGTATGCGATATCTTCATCACCTGTACAAGCCATAATGAAGTACTCTCTCTGTGAAAGTCCCAGACTGTCGATCTCAGCGGTGAGCTTGTTCATACCTTCCCAGTTGTTGCCTGACAGCGGCATGAAGTAGCCAACGATGTCCATATCGTGATCTGCTACGCACCATGTTGAAAGTCCGCCCATCGAGAAGCCGCCGTATGCACGGTGCATTCTTGATGCCTGCAAGTCTGCCAGTGAAGTGCTCTCAGCGTATGTTGAATATTTGCCCTCTACGAATGGTACTACGCTCTGTTTCAGCTCGTCCCAGAAGTTGCCTGCTTCGCTGCCTGTGCCGTTGAATGTAGGTGTTACCACGATAAGCGGTTCAAGCTCGCCGTTCATTATCATGTGGTCGAGAATGTTCTGGAGCTTGACGTCGTTGCTGAAAATGGTATTCTCATTCTCTCCGCCGCCGTGCATGAGGTAGAAGATGTTGTATTTCTTGCTTGGGTCGTAGTTGTATGGAGTGTAAACGTTCAGTGACTTTGTGCCTCTGATGCCGTTATAGGTCTCCTTTGTTATCTTACCTGCCTGTGAGCATGGATTCAGATAATCGCCGGGTGCGTCCTTGACCTGGAGGTTTGCATTGTAGTTGAAGTCACTCTTTGGAGGCTCGGGAGCATTGTTCGGGAACTCTGTCTCCTTGCCCTTTACGAAGTTCTGGAGGAGAACAAGGTCGTTTATCTCGAACTCTGTGCTCCGGTCAACGTCAGCAAGAGTTTTCATGGTTTCATTGCTGAATCCCTTGATGAGACCCTTTCTGCCGAGGATAACGTCGAAAACATTGATAGAGCCGTCGCCGTTGATATCGCCGAGGATGTACTGCTTACCCTGTGCGCCCTCTATAACTGTGCCTGCCTTTGCAGCCTTTACGTCGTCAACGTAGAATGAAGCGGTAGACTTCTCAGTCTCAACGTAGATATGAATATTGTCAACTGCGTCGCTCGGAATCTTGAAATTGCTGTTTGCAAGCTGTACCCACTCGCCTTTCATAGGCTGAGCCTTTGCGATCTTCTCGTAGTGGTAGTCCTCGTTAGCGTCGGAATACTCCATAGTCAGGTAGTAAACGTCGCCGTCCTTGCCTCCGTCGGGGCAGATATTTGCGCTGAAGCTGTAGCTTTCGCCTGCCTTGAAGCTGCTGCCCAGTTCTTTGAGAGCGCCGTTCCATGATGCTTCTCTGCCGCTGCAATAGAGTGCCTTTGAGCCCTGATAGGACTTTGTTGAGGATGAGCTTACCTTTGCGCTTCCTCTTGCTGTCCAGTCGTTGTCGCCCGACTCAAATGTATCGTTGAAGATATAATCGCCTGTATCGGCAGTTTTTCCGATAGTTGTAGTTGTTGCTGTCTTGCCTGATGTGGTGGTCGTGGTCGTAGCATTGCTCTTAGTGGTGGTGGTAGTAGTCGTTGTGGTAATCTCAGCAGAACCTGCGCCGCTGAACTTCCACCAGTCAACGTTCAGAAGATAGCCGCTTCCGCCGTTGAATACAAGGTAGAGATCCTGCTTGCCGCTAACCTTAACGTCGCAGGAAACCTCCTCCCAGCTCTGCCAGCCGCCTGTGCCCTTGACCTGACAAGCACCGATAACGGGACCCGATTTGCTGCCTGTGTGAAGCTCAATCGTGCCGCCCTCGGTATTTGAAGCAACGCTTGCAGTAAACTTTGCAGCGCCGTCGCCAAAATCAACACCGCTTACCTTGATGTAGTCGCCCTTTTCAATATTGCCGATGTTCACGCCGCCCTCGCTGCACTTTTCGGTCTTGATGCCCTCGCTCCAGCAGATAGTTTCAGCTTCAACTCGCTGGAAGGGATCGAGTGCTTCGAGTTGTGAGGGACCTTCGCTTGTAGGCTTCACAACGGGGATAGAGCCATCTGAATTATATGTGAATTCCTCGCATGATGCACTTCTGTTGTATGCACCGCCGCCGGGGAGTCCGTTCTTGTGATAGAAGAAGTATGAGTGGTCTTTGTAGTCGATGATACCGCCGTGAGTTGTGAAGCAGTTTGAGCCTTCCTGTATAACTCCACGGTATGTCCACGGACCTGTTACGGAAGGACCTGTAGCGTAGCACTGGCTCTCACCGCCGAATCCGTCAACAAATGAAGCCCATACAAGGTAGTACAGCTTGTCATGCTTGTAGATCCACGGACCTTCGCCGTAGGTGCAGGTACGATTGTTTGAAGCAGGACCAAACTGCTGTGTGTTCATATCGAACTGCTTGATCTCGCCGTCGAGAGTTACCATGTCCTCTTTCAGCTTAACGTAGTAGCACTTAGGGTTGCCGAACATGAGCCAAGCCTGTCCGTCGTCGTCGATGATAACGGTGGGGTCGATGTAGTCCCAGTTAGGACCGCAGAGAGGCTTGCCGAGAACGTCCTCGTAGGGACCCTTGGGCTTGTCAGCTACAGCAACGCCGATAGCTCGTCCGCCGCCGCTCTTGTTTGTGGTGGTAAAGTAGAAATAGAACTTGCCGTTGCGCTCGATACACTGTGAAGCCCACGCATCGTTTTCGTTGCACCAGCTAAAGTCATCGTCTTCAAGTATTCTGCCGTGGTCTGTCCAGTTCTTCATGTCCTTAGTGGAGAAGCACTGCCAGCCTGTCATTTTGTAAAAATCGTTATCCCCCTCACGGTCACTGCCTGTAAATACGTACAGCTCGTCACCGATAACAACGGGAGCCGGATCAGGAGTGAAAGATGTCTGTACAATTGGATTCTCAGCGTTTGCTGTCATAGGCATAGCAGAAGCCATACTCATTGCAGTTAAGGCAGAAACAGCGATCGCAGTAAATTTTTTGTTTCTCATAGTAAACCCTCCTTCTATAGATGTACATACAATATGTCTTTTTTGTACCAACAATTCCTTTAACATTATATTAACAGTATCTTAATAACTTTACAACCTAAAATTTAAAGATTTGGTGGACAATTTGAAGAATTTAACGGAATAGCATAGTATTTCGCCCACTGAGGAGGCTTTTTTGTTCACTATCACATTTAATTATGCTAAAAATTTGTACGTACCATATTCTGCGGCTGTATATGATTTACCTATATAGGAAAGAACGCTCAGACCACCACGTTTTTATATTGATTAAAATAAAAATAAATATCCCGTAATTATTGATTTGTACCGTGAAATATGATATAATTATTTGGTAATTTATTGGGATGTAGCCAAGCGGTAAGGCAACAGACTTTGACTCTGTCATCTCGTGGGTTCAAATCCCGCCATCCCAACCAGCGCAGAGCCTGCGCCCCCTTTCCCGGGGGCGCTCGTTTTTTTATCCGCTTTTAAAAATATATGAGAATTTATTGAAAATTATACTCGGCGCTACAGCAAAATATACAAGCATTTATGGATATTTTGCTGTAGCGCCGAGTATAAAAGCAGCACCGCACAAAGATCGTGCGATGCTGCCTTAATACTATTGCTCCCCCAACTAAACCTTGCCGTCAAATGCTCGACATAAAGAAAAATTCTCTGCGTCAGAAAAACTTGAAATGCGTCAGCATTCCTGCGTTTTCCTTCCTTGATAAATTTCCTTTCTGCTTTCGCCTTTTTGGCAAGGTTTAATTGGGGGGAGCAATATATGCAATTCTTTTATGTTCTATCAGAGTTTATTTCTTTAAAAGTTTTTCCTGTATTGCAAGAGCATCCATAGGTGTAACGCCGTCGCCTGTGTTATGGATATCGGCATTATAACGTCCTTCTTCTGTGATGTGATATTTCTCAGGGTTAACATATGACTGCATGATCATTACTGCATCCGCCATAGTAAGTTCTCCGTCAGCATTTGCATCGCCCGATCGCTCTTTTTCAAGGTCTTCGGAATACTTTGCAGATATACTCTGTTCGGAGTTCACTACTCTTTCAACATAAAGGATAGCCATGAGCATATCATACTTCTGTCCTATCCTTCCGTCGGGGTGGAAGTCGCAGAGAGTTTCTATACGCTTTATAACGTCCGCAGGTATTGCTGTATCTCCAAACTTGCCTGTATCAAGATAGTTGAAATAAGATGCGGCATATTCTGCATCGAGAGTTTCGATGATACCGTTTCCGTCAACATCAGGAGGAGCTGCCGTTCCGTTGGCGATAGCTTCAATGTACTGCTGATAGAATTTTTCCTGTGTCTCAACTCTGTACGGTCTGTCCTCGGCATCCTTATCGTCATATAAGCCGTATTCATAGCATATCGCATAAGAACCATCAGGGAAAAGTGTATTCAGATAGATCGCAGTTGCATATCTGTCATCAACATTTCCGTTTTCATCGGTAGCTGCTTTAACTGCCTGATCGTGGAGGTACGAGCTTATAAATGATCTTGCCATATCAAGATCCACATCGTCACCGCTTTCGCCGTTTCCGTTGAAATCGCAGTTATTACGGAGATTCTCATAAACATTCTTCGGGAGACTGCTTTCCTCGGCAGTTCTTCCAAATACTCTGTCGCCGTGGTATAGTTCGAGAATACGGTGATCCTGAGCATCTATGACATTATCAAAATTCAGATCGGGAGTTGAGAGCTTACCTGCCTTGATATCTTCAATGAACTGCTGAGCCTTGGCGTAATTGTCCATGTATTCCTTTTCAAGTTCCTCAAAGGTCTTATCAGGCTTGTTTATTCCCATGTAATTGCAGTAATTGTCAACAAGACTGCCGATATAGTAATATTCAGCGCCTTCGTGGAATTTTTCGTAATAGCTGTCTTCGGAATATTCAGGAAGGAGCGGCTCTTTACGGAACAGGCAGTCGAGGAGAGATGAAGCAGACAATGCATCTACTCCGCTGTTACGTTCACGCTGTACGATGGTAACAGCCCTTGCTCTTTCTTCTGTCTCGTCATCGAGAACTATTCTCTTATCAGGCGACCATGCCAATTCATAGTAGCCAGTGTCAGGGTCCTGTCTGCGTATCCACGGGTCGCCCATATCGAATATATAAAGGTCAGCAACATCACCGATGTCAAATATACCGTTCCCGTTAACATCAGGATCGATCATTCCGTCATCTATCATTTTTTCAAGGAAAAGATAGTCAACACCGAGGAAAACACACCTGTCACCCAATTCTGAAACAAAGCTCGCACCATAGCTGAAATTGGATGAGCTGTTTCCTGACGGCAGTCCGAGAACCTTGTCATATTCCTCATATGTGGACTGTGCAAAGATAACAGGGTCAATATCGCAGTTAAAGAGATAGTGGTAGTATGGGATATATGATTCAGAAGCTTCGATAATACCGTCATCGTTGATATCAAGAAGTGCTCCGATCTTTGTATGGATGGCTTCACCGAGATGATCGTCTTCGGAATCATCGGGGATGAAGCGTGAAATGAGATAACAGTCAAAATTATCGAATACACCATCGGAGTTGACATCGAGATCAAGTCCTTTTTCATTTATGGTCTTTACATAATTTTCCTCATTTCTGAGATTTGTCTCATCAACAGAATGAGGGATATTTCTGACATTGTGATCTTCTGCGGCATACGGAACTGCGGGAGTAACTGTCGAGGCAGTCAGCATAGCTGCTGCGAAAGCTGCAAATCTTTTCATAATATAAACGCTCCTTTCATCATTTTCATCAGGTGAGAGATCTACAGTTGTTGTAACGGTCGGAACAGTCTGAGACAAGCTCACGGAAGTTGTAACAGCCTGAGAAACAGCGATATTCTGCGTTACAGTCTCAGGTGCAGAAATAACAGTGGAAGCTGCTTTTGAAGCAGCGGTGCTGTCATCTGAAACTTTTACAGTGGATGCTGTTTTGGTCGTAGTTACGGAAACAGTCTGTGCAGATGAAGCTGCGGCAGCTGTGGAACTTGTCTCTGTTCCTTTGGATACTGAGGTTTGTGACTTATCAGCCTGAACTGCTGATGCGGCTGTGGTCGTTGCGGGAATATCATTATATGCCGAAACGGTTACAGAAGTCTCAGTCTCCGAAGCTATGATATTCTCATCATTATCATGTTCACGCTGAGGCTTGGTGATACCGAATTTATGTATCCCGAAAGCAAAAGCGCCTGCACAGCAAAGTGAAAGTGCAGCAGCGCCGCTGCGTTTCCATATATACATACGGTGTCGGTCTTTGGCAAGCTGTTCATCCCTGCGCCGCATAACGGTTTCGGAAACTTCCTTATAGTCCCGCATAAGTTATTCCCTCCTTTTCAAGCTCTGTTTTAAGAGCTTTTTTTGCCTGATACAGCAGATTCGTTATCTGTCGGCTCGTTTTCCGCATAATAGCGGCGGTTTCCGTATTGGTGAAATCCTCGAAATATATCAGGTATATGACCTGACGGTATTCGGTTTTCAGTTTATTGACAGCCTTATGCACCGCAATACTCTGCTCCTCTCTGCAAAAATACTCTTCTATATCCTCGACGCTTGAGATCTCGGCACAATCATCGATCGATGCAGTGCGATATCGGTTTTGTTTTCGGATGTAGTCGATGGCGATATTTCTTCCGATGGTATAAAGCCATGTTTTGAAGGAGCTTTTCGGCTTATATTTAGGCTTTTTATAAGCGAGCCTGTAAAAAGTTTCCTCCATGATCTCCTCTGCGTCATGTATATTATTAGTAAAGCTGTTGAGGTAAAGTGTAAGTCCGTCTTTATAGATACGGATGATCTCCGTCAATGCGGAATCGTCTCCCTCCAGATAACGGCTGTAGCTACTTGCGCCATTATCCATTGATCGGCTCCTTTCCCGAGAATTTTGCCTTTCACTTATTAAACGAATAAAAAACTGAAATGTCTTAAAAAAAAACCAAAAAATTTTTCCAAAAATTTGATTTATCCCCGAAAACCGCCATTTATAGGTATTTGTCACGATGAATTATTGCGGCAACAATTTGTAACAGCAAATACTCTGTAAGTTCCGATCCCCTATCCTTGCAGACACTCCCCTCCCCCTTTTGCCCGTCTTGCCGTAATATTATCTCCGCTTATTATAAACTCTCAACTATTGTTTGTCAAGATAAATATGAGAGTTTACCACGGGATATAATTTTCTTGGTTAGAATAATGAATCTGTATGGAACGGCGCTTCGACTTCCTTTCAAAATAACAAGAAACCATTCTAAAATTTATTGCTCCCCCAACTAAACTTTGCCAAAAAGGCGAAGTTTAGTTGGGGGAGCAATAGTAAAAGCGAGTGGGAGCGTGGCTGTGACCGAGCTGACGTCAGCCCGATAAGTTACAATACGGTAAAAATTAACAGTTTTCTCTTGACAAATCCGAATAATAAAGCTATAATAGACCCATAATAAAATGAAAGGATGGTGAATTCCATGACAATCATAAGTATAATATCAAGCAAAAACAGAATAAACAAGCATGGAGTTTGCCTGCATAACGGAGCTGTGCGCTCATAAGCGCCGCTTACTGTTAGTATATATTGCGCTCCTGCGTCTGTAGGGGCGCTTTTTGTTTGCAGGCAGGAAGGATAAAGTATGATTATTTTACAAGGAAAGTACAACTCAGCTAAGGTTTTCACCGACATCATCGAAGAAGATGCCGTGTCACAAATCATTACATTCTGCAACCAGCCTGTCTGCGAAGGCTCGACCGTCCGCATCATGCCCGATGTTCACGCAGGCGCCGGCTGTACCATCGGCACGACCATGACCGTTACGGATAAGGTCATCCCCAATCTTGTGGGTGTCGATATCGGCTGCGGTATGGAAACTATCAGGCTGAAAGAAAAGCACATCGAGCTGCAAAAGCTGGACAAGCTCATCTACAGCGCCGTTCCCTCGGGCTTTGCCATCAGGAAAAAGGCTCACCGCTTCAACGAGAAGATAGACCTCACTCAGCTCTGCTGCTACAAGCATATCGACCCTCTGAGGGCGGAGCTGAGCCTCGGAACTCTCGGCGGCGGCAACCACTTCATCGAAGCCGACAAGGGCAGCGACGGAAGCATTTACATCGTTATCCACTCAGGCTCTCGCCACCTCGGTGTGGAGACTGCGAAGTATTACCAGAATGAGGCTTACAGACGGCTCAATAAGTCCTCCGACAAGGAAGTGAACGAGCTTATCGATACCCTCAAAGCCGAGGGCAGACAGAAGCAGATACAGTCGGAGCTGAAAAAGCTGAAAAATACCAAGACTACGGACGTTCCAAAGCATCTGGCTTACTGCGAGGGCGAGCTGTTCGAGCAGTACATCCACGATATGAAGATAGTTCAGCAGTTTGCTCTGCTGAACCGTCAGGCTATGATGGACGAGCTTATCAAGGGCATGGGTCTACACGTTACGGACAGATTCTCCACCATCCACAACTACATCGACACCGACAGCATGATTCTCCGAAAGGGCGCAGTTTCGGCTAAAATGGGCGAAACTCTGCTCATTCCCATCAATATGCGTGACGGCAGCCTTATCTGCACGGGCAAGGGCAATACCGACTGGAACTGCTCCGCTCCCCACGGCGCAGGCAGACTTATGTCCCGCTCAAAGGCAAAGGAGAGCTTCACGGTGTCCGAGTTCAAGAAGCAGATGGACGGCATTTTCACCACCTCTGTCAATGCACAGACGCTGGATGAGTGCCCGATGGCTTACAAGTCAATGGCGGATATAGTGGACAATATAGGCGATACCGCTGAAATAAACGATATCATCAAGCCAATCTACAATTTCAAAGCAGGTGAGGAATAATGGAAATTTACGAAATGTCAGTGGGACATGAAAAATGGGGCGACACAGCCGATTTTGCCGAAAAGTGCGGCTGGAGCGCAGGAAAGGTGCTGGCTGAAAAAATGCGGAGCGGCGATTTCAAGGGCTTGGAGCGAGTGTTCATGGCTTATGAGGACCGCAAGCCCGTGGGTTTCTGCACCTTTACCGAAAGGGACTGTCTTTCCCCGAAGTACTTGTATAAACCGTTCATCGGATCTGTGTTCGTCGCAAAGGAATACCGTGGACAGCGGATATCCGAGCAGATGATCGAAACGGTGCGCCACTACGCAAGAATAAACGGCTACGGAAGAGTTTACGTCATGAGCGGTGAAAAGGGACTTTACGAGAAGTTCGGCTTCACCAAGATAGGCAATTACGAGACAACCCACGGAACAGTTGAACAGCTGTTCGTTATCGCTTCATAGGAGGGATATCATGGAGAAATTTGTACCATACGAGAAGCTCAGCAAAAAGGAGCAGAAGAAGCTCAACAACAGCAAGCGCAGGGACTGGAACGGACTTGACCCGTCCACAAGAGTTGCGGTCAACGACAAAAAGGTCTACAAGCGCAAGCCCAAGCATCCTGATTTAGTGAGTAGTGAATGGTAAGTAGTGAGTAGTAAGTAGTAAGTAGTTGGGCGGCAATCTGCCGCCCATAGTTTCACCTTAAATTATATTTTTCATCGAAAAAGGGCGCACATCGTGCGCCCTTTACTACTTACTACTCACTACTTACTTCTCAGGAAGCTGTGGGATGAGCTTGAGCATATACTTCTGGATGGACAGTGCGTCCTTGTTGGTCACGCCGTCGCCTATGTTGAAGCAGTCTGCGTTCTTCTCGCCCTTTTCGGTGATGTGGTTCTCGTCAGTGCCTTTCTTGCCGAATTTGCTCGGATTTGCCAGTGACTGCATGATGAGTACAGCGTCTGAAAGGCTCACTTCACCATCAACGTTTGCATCTCCGTACACAACATCTTCATCGCCCTTTGCAGTTGTTGATGTAGTTGTTTCAGTTGGCTTTGCAGTGGTGGTAGTTCCTGTTGCTTTTGTTGTTGTGGTTGTTGTGGAGCTACTCCCTTTTGCACTGTAAAGGTCAGCAGGAAGCTCGTCGAGGGTTATGCAGTACTCGCTCTGATACATCTTTTTCAGCTCGTCGTAGTCCTGATAATTCTCTCCGAGGAATGCTGTTCCGCCGTCCTCGCCGCCGTCGTACCACGGGCAGAAATACAGCCAGCCTGCATCCTCAACAAGGAGGTTGTCCAGAGCAGGGATAGTGTCGTTCTCAGCCATTGCAACCATCTTCTTGCCGTCTGTCAGCTCAAACAGTGAATGGAACTTGCCTGCGATAGCCAGCAGGTTAGGACCGCTGCTCTTGCCGTCGCCACGGTTGTACTCAACGTTGTACTTGTCGTATGCAACTATATCAACATACTCGTCACCAGGGTACCACTGAGGTGAGGATTCATAGTCGTAGCTGTTGAACTCCCAGATAATGTTGTGAAGCTCATATTTCTCGGTGAGCTGAGTGTAGAGGTACTTCCAGAGACCCTTGTAGACCTCTGCGCCTCTGTCGCCCCACCAGAACCATGCTGTACCGTCGCCGTAAAGACCGTCATTTCCCTGTGCTTCGTGAAGCGGACGGAAAATTATCGGGATATTCTCATCCTGTAATCTTTTAAGCTGTTCTGCCAGCATTTCAATTGCAGCGTCGAAATATTCACGCTCCTTTGTGCCCTCTTTCAGCACGTTTGCGGTGTTGAAAGTGCTCTGTGAAGCCTGATAGTTCTTGTATGTGCACTGTTTCCAGTCAACCTCATCGCCGAGAGTGTAATTCTCGAAATCGATAGGTACGTTTATATGCCATGAAGCTGTAAGGATGCCGTTGCGCTCCTTTACCCAAGCGATAGCACGCTCTGTTGTGCCGTCATCCCAGCCGTAGAGCGGATTGTAGTTCATGAAATCAAGACCACGGATAGCAGGGACTTTTCCTGTGAGGTCTTCAAGGAATTCGTTCTCCCACTCGTAGTTGTTCTTGTGTCCGCCGCCGTAAATTTCCTGCTGACCCGAGATAACGTGCTTGCCATAAACGCTCTTGAGGTACTTCATCAGCGACTGAGTTTCAGCGGTAGCCTTTGCGTCAACGCATACATCTGTTGCCTTTGAGTAGTCGTGCTTGTCAGCCTTTGTGACTGTGACTGTATCGAGCGCCATGTAGCCGTACTTGCTGGGGAACTCGATGGTATTCTCGCCCTTATTCATGCGGAAAAGTCCGAAATCAACGTCCACCCAGTCCTCGGTGTAGCCGACCTTCATCATTTTTTCGTTGCCGTTTACGGAAACTGTCTGCTCTCTGCCGTCCTCGTTGAGCACCTGAATAGCCTTGACGGAAATATCATACATACCGTCCTCGGGAACAGTAACAGTGAACGAGAAAGTGCCGTTGGTAAGGTAAGCAAAGCCCTCGCCCGACCATGCTTTAGGTGCAGGGCCGTAGTTCTCTTTCCAGAGTGAAGCTCCCTCCATATCTTCTCCTTCAATGGTGTATGGGAAAGTAGTCTCCCCTGCGGCAAAGACATTAGTAATGCCTGAGCCTGTCAACTGAACAGCCGCCATAGCAGCCGCTGAAACGATAGCAGCAGCTTTCTTAAATAATTTCATGTTTTTCATCCTCCTGTTGGAATTTGTTTTCTGTTTTGCCGAATCTGCCTAATGATTCAACTTATCAGCTTTATTATATTCCATATGAAGTGTTTTGTCAAGAGGATTTAAGCAAACAGAATGTAAAATTTTTGTGATAATTTAAGCAAGCAGATTAAATTATCAGAATTTGTATTATGACCAACAACATAAATCGGCGAGACGATGTGGCACGGGCGCTCGGAAAGCGCCCCTACAAGCTGACGTCAGCTTGACCACACTCACGCTCTCACTCGCAAAGCTCGTTCATTCTCTGCGAAACGGCAGTCTGCTTTCGCACGACGGAAGTAAATACGGAAATGGATTCATTTATCATAGTAGAACACAACACACAAAAAGGGCGCACACTGTGCGCCCTTACTATTTTCTGATTTCTACTTACTACTTTCTACTTACTACACACTACTCACTACTTACTACTCACTAAACAAGAACTACCTTGTCAGCTTGGGAAGATTCTCGAAATCGCTTATATCCTGTAATCTGTCCATTTCCTTGAACTCCACGGCTGCCATCGCTATGGCGAATATGCCTGCGATAAGGTCGGCTATGGGACCTGTGAAAAGTATGCCGTCGATGCCGAAAATAAGCGGCAGGAAGAACAGTAACGGCAGGAAGAAGATTATCTGTCTCGTCAGCGACAGGAAAAGTCCCTTTATCGCCTTTCCGATGGATGTGAAGAATGTGGATGTTATGGGCTGTAAGCAGTTGAACCATGTCAGGAACATGAATATTCGGAAATACTTTGCGCCGAATTCATAGTAGTTCTCACTTCCCTTTCCGAAGAAGCCCAGTATCTGCTTCGGGAATATCTGGAAGAAGATGAATGCTGCGATGGATATTGCCGCACCCACTTTCAGTGCCATGAAAAATGCCTGCTTTACACGGTCGTAATTCTTAGCGCCGTAGTTGAAGCTCTCGATGGGCTGTGTGCCCTGTGCAAGTCCAATGACGATGGAGAACACTATCATATTGACCTTCATAACGATTCCAGCACAAGCGATAGGCTCGTCGGGACCGTACTTTGAAAGCTCGCCGTAGTGTCTCAGGCTGTTGTTCATCGCTATCTGCACCACCGCATTTGCAAGCTGGTTGAAGCATGAAGCCATACCGATGGAGGCTATGCGGCTCACCCAGCGCAGGCTCGGGAGAAGATGTTCCTTTCCGAGGGGAACTGTCTTGTAGTTGGTGCAGTAGATAAGCACGATGGCTGTGGACACGGTCTGTCCGATGACCGTTGCCAGTGCCGCACCTCTCATGCCCCAATGGAAGCCGAACACGAATATCGCATCGAGCACGGTGTTCAGCACCGCACCTGTGATACTGCTTATCATGGTCATGTGGGGACTTCCGTCTGCTCGCATTATATGTCCGCCTGCGGTGCTGATTATCAGCATAGGGAAGCCGATGGCGGTTATGCTCACGTACTCCTTTGCGTATGGGAGTATCGCAGGCGACGAGCCGAAGAAGTGCAGCAGCGGATCAATGAAGATAAGCGTCAAAACGCTGACCGCTATGCCTGCCAGTGTCATTACCGAAAGGGAATTGCCTATATAATACGGGGCTTTTTCCTTGTCACCCATGCCGAGGGTGAGATTGAACGCCGAAGCGCCGCCGATCCCGAACAGAAGTGCAATAGCCATGCAGACTGTTGTGAACGGGAAAGCAATGGAAGTTGCGGCATTTCCCAGCGGACCTACCGAGCGTCCGATGAAAAGCTGATCGACCATATTGTAAAGGGAGCTGACCAGCATACCGATGATACTTGGGATGGCGAATTTCAGCATAAGATCGCCAACAGGTCTTACTGCCAGCGGACTGTTTGCTCTTGCGCCGGGAGGAGGTCCCCCTGCACCTCTGACACCGGGCGGCGGTCCTCCAACACCCGGAGGCGGTCCGCCTGCGCCCATTGGCGGTCCACCCACACCTGACGGCGGCGCTCCTGTGCCGTGGGGCGCTGTGCCTGTGTAGTGGGATGACGGATCGGACTGCGGCTTTTTCGGTGCAGCCTTGGGGATTATCAGCGGAGGCGGTCCGCCGTAGTAGCTTCCGCCGCCCTGACCGTAATCGTTGGTATAACCCATGTTTTCTACCTCTTTTTTATATAAGATATATGCAATCTTTACTATTATACAGCCTTTTTCGGCGGATTTCAATATCCATTTCAAAAAATAGCAATGTGTATAAAAAAGGAAAAATATCACTAATCGTTTTAGACGAGTATAGAATTGAGAATTTAGAATTGAGAATGGAGAATGAATGTGTTCGCTTTGCTCAGGGATTTAAGGCAACACCGCACAAAGCCCGCCTGACGGCTTTGTACTGAATCTGCTTGCATATTTTCCGTCATCTTGCACAGAAATTCCTTG
>JAFVBU010000304.1 GCA_017479805.1 Ruminococcus sp. | reverse complement strand
CAGAATGCGAACAGATAATGCGGCAGAAAACGTGAATATTGCGCGGCATTTGGCGCTCAATCTGCTTAAATCTGAAAAATCGTTCAATCGCAGTCTGAATCTCAAACGCAAGAGATGCCTGCTTTCTCATGAATATCTCCTAAAAGTTTTTGCTGGTTCTCTTTCGTAAGCGATTGCCGTGCACTTAACAACATAACGATTGACTTTTCTCCACCGATGTAGTATAATATAATTGTGTATAAATTCGTGGATCACGGTTCGCTGTATACCGTAAATACAGCAGCGCTCAGGGTCTTTCCTGTGCGGATAACGGAGGGAATATGAGTATTTTCAATTTTTCAACAGATCCTCCCGAGCTTAGCCATGACTGGAAGGTCTTTCAGCAATTTGTCGGCAATATCGGCGCTTTTACCTATATCGCAAAGGATAAGGCTGCTTACTTCGACGCCGCTTCATGCCGTATGCTGGGCTGTTCAGGCGAAAAGCTGAATGAATTTGAGTTCTTCGATCTCCTCGAAAGGATCTCAAAAAGCCCTGTGGAGGGTCAGAAACATATCTACCGCTTCAACGATAAAAATACCGTCCGCTACATAAAAATGAATATCTTTGAGAGCAGCGACGAGTGGATAGGCTTCGTTCAGGACTTCACAAGACAGATGTCCGATATCTACGAGCATCTCTCCTTTGTGGAGTACGACCCTGTTACCCGTCTGCCGTCCTATCCGTCTTTCTCCCAGAAGATAAAGTCAATTCTCCCCGAGACCCAGAAAGGCTGTCTCGCTACTATCTACATCAACGGCATAGACAAGCTGGGTTCGTACCTGACTGTGGACAATACCAACAGTTGTATAACTTCCGTTGCGGAGGTGCTGAAAAGTTTCTCGTCAAATAATATAATCATCGGCTCAAAGTCAAACTATGAGATTGTCGCTTTCTTCAAGGACTGCGACAAAATGAGCATATACAACACCCTCAACAGCATGGACGAGGCGGTGCAGAAGTGTATACTCACCGACGATTTCGGCGAGATAATCGATATTTCCGACAAGAGCAGGCTTTTCCTGTCCATCGGCTGTGCCTCTTACCCCGAGGAAGCCTCGGACTTCAATATGCTGGTGAATTATTCTGAATTCGCCCTCTATGAAGCCCGTACCGACAGAAGAAGCGTTATCAACTGGTTCTCCGAGGAAAATTATATCCGTGACAAGGACTCCTACAAGGATGCCCTTATATTCTCACGTATCGTGCAGGAAAACCTCCTGACCTACTATTTCCAGCCCATCGTTGAAACTCACACAGGCGAGATAGTGGCTTATGAGGCTCTTATGCGTACCTCGGGCGATATCAAAATGACGCCTACTCAGATACTGAAAATTGCCGAAAGTCAGAACAACCTCTACGCTGTGGAGAAAATGACTTTCTTCAACGTCATGAAGCTGCTCAGCGACAATCAGCAGATATTCGAGAACAAAAAGCTGTTCATCAACTGTCTCTCAGGCTCGCTCCTGACCGACGACGACTTCAACGAGCTGTACCTGACCTACGGCGAGCTTCTGGAAAAGACCGTTATCGAGATAGTCGAGGAAAGCGCAGCTACCGTAAAGGGCATGGAGACTCTCAAAAAACGCTGCACCTTTATCCGTTCAAAGCTGGCTATCGACGACTACGGCACAGGCTACTCCAACAGCTCAAATCTGCTCAATTATGCCCCCGATTATATCAAGATAGACCGCTCGCTCATCACCGATATCCAGAACGACCTGAAAAAGCAGCAGCTTGTGACCTCGGTCATCGAGTTCTGCCACGAGAACCAGCTCAAAGCGCTGGCTGAGGGCGTTGAGACCGTGCAGGAGCTGAAAACCGTTATCAGGCTCGGCGTTGACCTTATACAGGGCTACTACACCTCAAAGCCGAAGCCGCTGTTCCTCAACAGCATCTCAAAGGATATCAAGGACGAGATAATCAAGACCAATCTTGAAACACGCCCCAACGGTGTCAAGAAGATATATGCGGCTCAGAACGATTCCGAGCTTGACCTGCTGAAACTGGCGCTGGAGAAATATACAGATATCCACATCTATCAGAGCAAGCTGACCATCGTCGGCGACCCTGATAAGCCTATAAAGATGAATATTACCGTGGTGGACAACCATAGCTGTGAGCTGACGCTGAAAAATGTGAATATGGTCAGCGGAAACAGCCGCCCCACTATCTGCGTCGGCGAGTACGCCCGTCTGGTGCTGAACGTGGTCAAGAACAACAAGCTCAGCTATGCAGGTATCCTCGTTCCCAACGGCTCGCAGTTTGAGCTGGCAGGCAAGGGCAATCTCACCATCGACTGCTACGCTTCCGAGGGTATCGGTATCGGCAACGACTACGACCACGGCTACGGTGATATTACTCTCGGCGGAAGCGGCACACTGGAAATAATCTCCAACAGCGTTGACTCCGTTATCATCGGCGGCGGCATGAATGACGACGAGTCCGAGATAAATATTCTCTCGGGCAAGCTGAAGCTCTCCGCTTACTGCCACAACGGTCTCGGTATCGGCAGCTTCAACGGCGACGCTATCGTGGATATCTCCGAAAATGCCTCGGTCGAGATAACTCTTTCGGGTATCAGTGTTACGGGTATCGGAAGCTGCAAGGGTATCGCAACCATCACTTCATCCGCTGATATCGCCATTTCCTGCACGGGTGCGAACTCCGTCGGTATCGGTGTCTTAGAGGACGGCGAGGGCAGCGTCTATATCAAAAAGGGCAAGGTCAACCTGAAAATGCGTTCGGGACGTCATACCTGTATCGGCGCTATCAAGGGAAGTGTCAACACTAAGGTCAAGGACGCTGAGATCTATATCGACTCCGAGGGCGACGAAATGACAGGTATCGGCGACGCTCAGGGTACGGGAAATGTCTCTGTTATAGATTCGTCCGTCAATATGCGTGTATTTGCCGCTAATCCAAAGGATATCGGCACCTCGGGCGGCGACCTCCAGATACAGAACTCCACCGTCAACTCCCTTATCAATAATCAGCCTGTCGCCCATTAACTCAATAATTATCCCCCGTCATAGCCTTGTAACTCATGGAATACTGTACTTCCTATTGGGGGAGAACCTTTCCTCAGAAAGGTTTCCCCCGATAAAAAGTGCAGTTTTTCTATGTGTTGCAAGGCTGAGACGGGGTAAACAATGTAATACAGAAAGGTAAGAATAAATATGAAACTCGGTATGGTAGGACTGCCAAATGTAGGCAAAAGCACACTTTTTAACGCTCTGACCAATGCAGGTGCGGAGTCGGCGAATTATCCGTTCTGCACCATTGAAAAGAACGTAGGAATCGTTTCTGTTCCCGATGAGAGGCTGGATAAGCTGGCTGAGATGTACGAGCCTGACAAATTCACTCCCGCTACTCTCGAATTCGTTGACATTGCAGGTCTGGTAAAGGGCGCTTCAAAGGGTGAGGGTCTGGGAAACAAGTTCCTCGCTGACATCCGTGAGGTGGACGCTATCGTGCACGTTGTCCGCTGCTTTGAGGACCCCAACATCATCCACGTTGACGGCAGTATCAATCCGCTCCGTGATATCGAGACTATCAACCTCGAACTGATCTTCTCCGATATCGAAATGATAGACAGACGCATCGACCGTGCTAAGAAGGCTGCAAAGGGCGACAAGAAGTACCTTGCAGAAATAGATTTCCTTGAAAGATTAAAGGCTCACCTCGAAAACGGCAAGTCCGCCCGTGGCTTTGACTTCACCGAGGAGGAGCGTGAGCTTATCAAGTCCACTCCCCTGCTGTCCGCTAAGCCTGTTATCTATGCGGCAAACCTCAGCGAGGACGATTTCACCAACAACATCGACACCAACGAGAACTACAAGGCTGTATGCGGTCTTGCGGCTGAGGAGCATTCTGCTGTTCTGCCTATCTGCGCTCAGATAGAGGCTGAGATATCGGATATGGGCGACGAGGACAAGGCTATGTTCCTCAGCGAGCTGGGTCTGGAGGTCTCGGGTCTGAACCGTATCATCAAGGAGGGCTACTCTCTCCTCGGACTTATCTCCTACCTCACCGCAGGCAAGCAGGAGGTTCGTGCGTGGACTATCACCGAGGGCACTAAAGCTCCGCAGGCGGCAGGCAAGATACACACCGACTTCGAGAAAGGCTTTATCCGTGCCGAGGTCATTTCCTACGAGGACCTTATGGCTTGCGGCTCAATGGCTGCTGCAAAAGAAAAGGGACTTGTCCGCCTTGAGGGTAAGGAATATGTTATGCAGGACGGGGATATTGTTCTGTTCAGATTTAATGTGTGATAAATGAATGGACGTGGCACAGTTACGCTTCGCTCACTGTAACTTTTAGTACAAATCGGAATTTGCCGCTGAGCGAGCGGCGGCGCAATCACGCTCCCACTCGCAAAGCTCGTTCAGTCTCTGCGGAGCGGTCAGCCTGCTTTCGCACGCTTTAACTAATTATATAAATCGGAATTTACAGATGTATTGGAGAGTTCTTAATGGGAAACAGAATATGTTTTAAGTTTAATTCTGATAATATTCAAGAAGGATTAGAAGGTTCTTTAAAAATGTCTAACGGAGGTACCTCCGTGTTTATCAATGTTCTCTGTCTAAGCGGTGGAAGATTTGCAGAAACGGAAAGCCAGAAACGCTTTATGGTATTTCTCGCTGAGAAAAATCAATACTTTTGTGGTATTGGGACAGTCGATTTTGATATAGTTGAAATGCCATGGGATAAGGCAAGTTTTGATGACGATAAAGCATTTATGCTAAGAGTTATTGATGGTGCAAAACAGAAAATCGGCTGGGAATCGCTCCGCTATCGACCAAATGAAGAATTTGTTAATGAATATCTCGAAACGTTCAAAAAACTGATAGAACGTATGACAGTTGATGATATTATTGAGGAAAATTTAATTGAATGGCTATCCGAAGCCGATGAAAATGATCCTGTGAAATGCGGTTTTCCAAAATGTAAGATACATGATGCTTATATTTCTGTTCATGGGTGTCAAGTGTGTACTGATTAACTAAATTATGATTTATAAAAATAGTGTCAGCGAGCGAAAGCAGACTGACCGCACCGCAGAGACTGAACGAGCTTTGCGAGTGGGAGCGTGAGTGCGCCGCCGCTCGCTCAGCGGCAAATTCTGATTTATAGGAATAGTTACAGCGATTGGAGCGTGTTTATGGCAGTCCGAAAAAAAGGCAGAAGAAAGATCACAGTGGACGAAAATGAGTATATCTGGTATGTGTCGCAGGATGATGAATCCCCTTATTATCTTTTGAGTATCGTATCGGAAAATAAAGATTACGTGCTGACTTGTCCGCTGAAAACAGAAATACCCTATCTGATAAGCAAGGGAAAACTGTTTAAAACAGAAAAGTCCGACGGTACATGGCACAGATATGAACTGCCTTTTGATATTCCTGAGATAATTACGCCGCTTTTTGTTGCAAAAGTGATATTATGGGCAACACAGAAAGGGGAGGCGGTTCTTTTGAAAAGAAAAGACGGGCATAGCTTTCCTGTATAATAATCGTCAGCGAAGCGTGTCCGCACGGGCGGATGGTATCCGCCCCTACAAACGGGACGTCGGGGACGCCGTCCCATACATCGGCTAAAAACAGGAGGTTTTGAAATGAGTTTTTCTCCAAAGGAAATACTAAACTTCATAGAGGAAAATGACGTAAAATTCATAAGGCTCACATTCTGCGATATGTTCGGCAATCTCAAAAATGTCGCTATCATGCCCGATGAGCTGCCGAGGGCTTTTGAGTACGGCATACCCTTTGATTCCTCGACTATCGCAAACGGTACGTCCGATCTGCTCCTCGTCCCCGATATATCCACTCTTTCCGTATTGCCGTGGAGACCTAAGTCGGGACGAGTTGTCCGCTTCTTCTGCTCCCTTAAAAATATGGACGGCAGCGACTACGTGGGCGATACCCGTACCGACCTAACCAACTATATCAATCAGCTCCGTCTGGACGGCTACACCTGCGAAATGGGCACGAAATGCGAGTTCTACCTGTTTGAGCTGGACGAAAAGGGCGAGCCTACACGTATCCCCCACGACAACGGCGGCTACCTCGATGTTGCTCCGCTGGACAAGTGCGAGAACGCAAGGCGAGAAATTTGCCTGTCCCTCGAGGAAATGGGCATGAACCCCAAAAGCTCCTGCCACAAGCACGGCCCTGCTCAGAATGAGATAGAGTTCCGTGAAAATGAGCCTGTCACTGCCGCTGACAATATGGTACACTACAAGACAGTGGTAAAGTCCATAGCGGCACAGAGCGGACTTTTCGCCTCGTTCATGCCTAAGCCTCTCCCCAACGAGCACGGCAGCGCACTGAGCATTTCCATCAGCATTAAGAAGCGTGGGGAGAATATTTTCGGCTCAGACCTGAGCGAAATGTCACATGAGGGAAAATGCTTTATTTCGGGAATCCTCACACGTATCCGTGAGATAACCGCTTTCCTCAACTGCACCACCAATTCCTATAAGCGCTTCGGCATGGGCTATGCGCCGAAATACGTGGACTGGTCATGCGAGAACCGTGCACAGCTCATACGCATACCCAAGTCCGTGGGCACAACTCCGAGAATAGAGCTTCGTTCCGCTGACGCCTGCTGCAACCCCTATGCCGCTTTCAAGCTGCTCCTTGCCGCAGGTATCGAGGGTATAAAGTCCAACGACTGCACCCTCCTTGACAGCACCATGAAAGACGGCTCGGCTATGGATCTCCAGCTTCTCCCCGAGACTCTGGAGGAAGCTATAAATATCGCAAAGAACAGCGATTTTGTCAGAAGCAACCTGTCTGCCGAGGTCTGTACGGATATTTTCGACCACACCGACCACCAGATAAGAAAATACAATGCCGCCGACGACAAGGACGAATTCGAGTACCGCACCTATTTCAAATACATCTGAGGTAAGCAATGGAAAGAGCAGTTATCGTATCTTCTAACCCCGATATTACGCAGAAAGCCGAGGCTGTTTTGGCTGGCGAGGGCTTCGGGTGGATAGCCTCAGTAACCGGCGGAAATGAGGCAAGACGGCTCATTTCGGGCGAAACTGAGCCTGATCTGGTCATAATAAATATGCCCCTTTCCGATGAATTCGGGCAGGAGCTTGCGGAAATGACTGCCGAGAATACTGCGGCAGGGATAATCCTCATCTGCGGCAACGATATCGCTGAGGAGATAGCCTACAGCGTTTCCGACCACGGTATCAACGTTGTCCCCCGTCCGCTGAACCGTGAAACTCTTGTGCAGACGGTGAGACTGGTCACCTACGCACGTTCACGAATGATGGGCATGAAAAGGGAAACGCCCGAGGTGCTGAACCGTATCGACGAAATGCGGCTCATCAACCGTGCCAAGTCCGCCCTTATGAAGTACCTGAAATTCACCGAACCGCAGGCACACCGCTATATTGCAAAGCAGGCAATGAACAACCGCCAGACAAGGCGTGAGGTGGCGGAAAAAATAATCGCACAGTATGAGAAATAATGAAGTCCGAAAGCTGCTAAAATTAGCTGTTTTCGGACTTTTTAACCAAATATTACATTTATCAGCCAATAATCTGATGCAGGTGCGCCCTGTTCAAGACTTGCCATCAACATCATAATAAATGTTCCAAGCCCGACTACAATAGATATTGCCGACGCTGCTGTGGGTATCAGTATCTTACTGACCGACCTCCTGTAAATCGAGATCGCCAGCACAACGAATCCTGCCATCATGCCCTCTACAGGCAGATCAAACACCATCACAAGCAATAAAGCTGCTATTGCGAAAATTATCAGCGGAAGTTCAAATCTTTTTCTTTCCATCCCGGTCACCCTTACCATGAAATTAAGCGGTCAGATAACTCTGACCGCTTAATACTGATCACTTATTTTCTTCTTCTGCCTTTTCAGCTTCTTCGTTAAGCTCCTCAACTTCCTCTATTGTAAGGTCGTCGTAGTCAAATTCAAGAAGCTCGTTGCAGTTCGGACAGTTCATAGAGCCCTCATCGATCATGCCCTCGTCAAGGAGAATAGTGTCTCCGCAGGTTGGACAGGTGATCTCATAAAGCTCATCGTCGTCATCATCTTCGCCGAAGTCGAACTCATCGTCGTCCTCGTCGCTGTCGTCGTCCCAGTCGTAAGCCTCCCAGTCGCCGTCCTCCTCATCGCAGGTCGAGCAGTCACCACTGCACTCACCACAGGCGAGGTCATCGTCGTCCTCATAGAGGTCGTCCTCAACAGCGCCCAGATCCTGATCGAGGATGTCGCACAGCTCTGTAAGCTCATCCACCTGTGACTGCAAGTCCTCGACGTAAAGAACCATCTCAGACATTACCTCAGCCATCTGAACGAGAGCCTTGCCCTCCTTAGTGGACTTATCGATTTCGAGACCCTCAAGAAGTCCCTGTAAATATGACATTTTTTCGGTCAGCTTCATACAAGCTCCTCCTCCCGATGTATAAAATATAAGTTAAAAGTTCTGATTATGCTCTTGACATATACTCGCCTGTTCTTGTATCGATCTGGATCATTTCGCCCTCGTCGATGAACAGCGGAACCTTGATCTCTGCACCTGTCTCCAGTGTAGCAGGCTTTGTAGCGTTTGTAGCTGTATCGCCCTTGAAGCCGGGGTCAGTCTGAGTAACCTTCAGCTCAACGAAGTTTGGCGGCTCAACACCGAAAACGCTGCCCTTGTATGAGAGCACCTTACAGATCATTTCTTCCTTAACGAACTTGAAGCTGTCAGGGAGCTTGTCAGCGCTGATCGGAACCTGCTCGTAGGACTCAAGGTCCATGAAGTAGTAAAGGTCGCCGTCGCTGTAGCTGTACTGCATATCCTTTCTCTCAACGAATGCTGTAGGGAACTTAGCTGTTGGGTTGAAAGAAGTTTCAACAACAGAACCTGTGATAACGTTCTTGTATTTAGTTCTTACAAAAGCAGCACCCTTTCCCGGCTTAACGTGCTGGAATTCAATAACCTGAACAACCTGTCCGTCAAGCTCAAAAGTAACGCCGTTTCTGAAATCTCCTGCTGAAATCATTATAATACCTCCGTATTTTTTCAATTTATAATATGGACTATTATACCATATTTTCCGTTTTATTGCAATACCTAAAGCAATATTAATCTAAACTTATGAGATTTTTTGCACATTTCGTCATATTTTCGCAGCCATTTTCGGTTAAAATGACAAAATCCTCAATTCGCACACCAAACTTGCCCTCGATGTAGATTCCCGGCTCGACGGTAACCACCGCACCGCTGCTCAGCGGCAGCTTGTAATTGGGTGAAGCATTGGGCTTTTCGTGAATCTCCAGACCCACGCCGTGACCGAGGGAATGACCGAAGCACTCACCGTAGCCTGCGGCTTCAATGATGTCACGGGACACCTTGTCAAGAGCGCTTCCAACTATGCCTGCTCTCGCTGCTTCAATGCCTGCAAGCTGGGCTTCGAGGACGATATTGTATACCTTTTCCATCTCCTCGCTTGGCTTGCCGACGCACACTGTACGAGTCATATCGCTGTGGTAGCCGTTGTAGACTGCACCGAAGTCCATCAGCACGAATTCGCCGTCCTCCACCTTTTTCTCGGACGGTACGCCGTGGGGCATTGAGGTGTTCCTGCCTGCTAAAACGATAGTCTCAAACGAAAGATCCTCTGCCCCGTTCTTGAACATGAGCCTGTTCAGTTCAAGGGCTATTTCACGCTCAGTTCTGCCGACCCTGATGAACGGAAGAAGCTCCTCCAGCGACATTTCCGCAATGCGCTGTGCCATTTTTATGCACTCTATCTCCTCATCGTCCTTGACCATACGCAGAGCCGAAATATCGTTGCTCAGCGAGTCGTCGGAAACGATTTTCAGATCCTTGAAGAAGTGGCGGTAGGTGTTCAGCTCCTTGACGGTCATTGTCTCGGACTCGATAGCCATACTGTTTGCCTCGTGCTTTTTCAGAAGCTCGGAGACCTGTGGGAACAGCCTTTTCAGCTCGATGACCTCGGCATCGGTGACAGTTGCCCTTGCCTTTTCGATGTATCTGAAATCAATGAGCAGGTAGGCTTTCTGTGGAAATGCCAGTATCACGCCTGCGGAGGACTTCATCCCCGTGAAGTAGCGCCTGTTGATATCGGACGTTATAAGAGCGCAGTCAGCGGAGTTGAAGCGCTCAAACAATTTCTCAAATCTGTTCATCCCTGCACCTCTCAAAGCTCGGAGAGAGCCTGTACAGCCAGATAATAGCTGCCGAAGCCGAAGCCGCTGATGCTTCCCTTGCAGACGGGAGCGATAACGGAATTTGAGCGGAACTCGTCACGTGCAAAGACGTTGCTGATGTGCACCTCGATAACGGGTATCTTTATAGCGGCAATGGCGTCTCTGATAGCGTAGCTGTAGTGAGTGTACGCACCTGCGTTGATGATGACGCCGTCGAACTCAGTCCTTGCGGCATGGAGCTTATCGATGATAGCGCCCTCATGGTTGGACTGAAAAACCTCACAGCTAAGCCCCTGTTCCTTTGCTCTGTCGATGATATTTGCGTTGAGCACATCGATGGATGTATCGCCATAAATGCCCGGTTCACGCTCACCTAAAAGGTTGAGGTTCGGACCGTGGATAACAAGAATTTTCTTTATCATATTTTCTTCCTTTCAAATCGTTTGGGCAGAAAAGGCTTCTCCATCACTCTTTTGAAGCGGATGAAGCGCTTGTGCCTGCCCTCAAGTTCCATTGGTTTGACGTATATAGCCGTTATTTTAGCGAACACAGCCCCCCATATATCGGTAAAAAGCTGGTCACCAACAGCGGCTGTTTCTTTATTTGTAAGTCCCATTTTCGCCATAGCCTGAGTGTAGCCTTTTCTGAGGGGCTTGCCGCTGTCGCAGACGTAGTCAAGTCCCAGAGGATCGGCAAAAGGCTTGACACGGTCGGGATGATTATTGGAGACGATTATCAGCTTTATGCCGCTTTTTCTCATATTATCCAGCCACTCCCTGATGCCCTTTGCAGGCACGGGGTTATCGTGGGTGGTGAGAGTATTGTCAACGTCCAGAATAAGCCCCTTGATACCGTGTTCTTTCAGAAATCCGGGGGTTATGTCGGTAGTTTTCCTGAAAGCGAAATCGGGTTCGGTCTTAGTGATCTTGTGTCTGAGTCCCAAGCCATTCAACTCCGTAATAGTAATTTGACAAATGAAAAAGCGAGCCGCAGCCCGCTTTTATCAACATAAATCATTTTCGCAAGATCAATACTTACGCTTACGAGCTGCCTCAGACTTCTTCTTACGCTTAACTGAAGGCTTCTCGTAGTGCTCTCTCTTACGAACCTCAGCAATAACGCCGTCCTTTGCACATGATCTCTTAAATCTCTTAAGAGCTGTGTCCAGAGACTCATTCTTGCCTACACGAACTTCTGCCACTAATTTTCCCTCCCTTGTCCAGAGGTTGCAAATGGTAACCCACCTGCATCTATACTAATCACCTTTCGGTGTTAGATAACTATACCCTGAAACAGCAGATATACAAATTCTTTATAATAATATAACATTATTCTATCATATTTCAGAGACATTGTCAAGCATTTTTTGGATTTTTGATAAAATCGTTATTTTGCCACAATATTAACAATTTTATTTGGTACATATATCTGTTTTACGATATTCTTTCCTGCAACGGCTTCCTTGACCTTTTCGTCAGCCATAGCCTTTTCCATAACGGAATCCTGCGGCTCGTCAACTGCAATGTTCAGCTTTGCCTTTACCTTGCCGTTGATCTGGACAACGATCTCGATAGTCTCATCCTTGCAGAGAGCCTCGTCATAGGTCACCCATGACTGCTCGCTGAGGATCTTGCCTGTCAGGTTGTTGTACATTTCCTCTGCGATATGAGGTGCAAAGGGGTAAAGCATGATGCAGAAATCAGCCAGTTCAGCCTTTGTGAGACTGCCTGCTGTGTAGATATCGTTGATAAGAGCCATCATTGCGGCAATAGCGGTGTTGAACTTCATAGCCTCGATATCTTCGCTTACCTTCTTGATGGTCTTGTGGAAGTTTGAGCGGAGTGCGTCGCTGTAGCTGTCGCCGTCAACGACAATATCCTGAAGTCCCCAAACTCTGTCCTCGAAGCGCTTGCAGCCCTTGATGGAGGACTCGCTCCACGGTGCAGCCTTTTCGTAGTCGCCCATGAACAGAACGTACAGACGGAGAACATCTGCGCCGTATTCCTCAACAACGTCGTTGGGGTCGATAACGTTTCCTCTTGACTTGGACATCTTCTCGCCGTCGGGTCCGAGGATAAGTCCCTGTGCGGTACGCTTTGCATAAGGCTCGGCTGTGGGGACAAGTCCCAGATCGTAGAGGAACTTATGCCAGAAACGGCTGTAGATCATATGCCTTGTAACGTGCTCCATACCGCCGTTGTACCAGTCAACGGGCATCCAGTATTTCAGTGCTTCCTGTGCTGCGAACTCGTTGTCATTGTGTGGGTCGCAGTAACGGAGGAAGTACCATGAAGAACCAGCCCACTGAGGCATTGTGTCTGTCTCACGCTTTGCGTCCTTGCCGCACTTGGGGCACTTGCACTTAACGAAGCTGTCTATCTTAGCCAGAGGGCTCTCGCCGTCTGTGCCCGGCTCGAAATTCTCAACAGGAGGCAGTCTCAGAGGAAGCTCCTCGTAAGGTACAGCTACCATGCCGCAGTCGGAACAATGTACTATCGGGATAGGCTCGCCCCAGTATCTCTGGCGGTTGAAAGCCCAGTCCTTCATCTTGTACTGAACGCCCTTTTCGCCGCAGCCCTTCTTTTCAAGTATCTCTAAAGCCTTGTTTATGGCGTCCTTCTTGTTGGAGATGCCATTGAGGTCGCCTGAGTTGACCAGCTCGCCCTCGCCTGTGTAAGCCTCCTTGGAGATATCACCGCCCTTGATGACCTCGATGATATCGATGCCGAACTTCTTTGCGAAGTCGTAGTCACGGGTATCGTGTGCAGGAACAGCCATGATAGCGCCTGTGCCGTAGCCCATCATTACGTAGTCTGATATGTAAATCGGTATCTCCTTGCCTGTTACGGGATTTACAGCGGTAAGACCGTCTATCTTCACGCCTGTCTTGTCCTTTACAAGCTGAGTTCTCTCGAATTCGCTCTTTTTAGCGCACTCATCCTTGTAGTCGTCCAGAGCCTTAATATTTGCGATGGAGTCACGGTACTTCTGGATGATAGGATGCTCGGGAGCGATAACCATGAATGTTACGCCGTAGAGAGTGTCGGGACGGGTTGTGTATATACGGAGCTTTTCGCCGTTCTCCTTGATGGTGAAGTCAACGAAAGCGCCCGTGGACTTGCCTATCCAGTTCTGCTGCTGGAGCTTTACATTCGGCAGATAGTCAACAGTTTCCAGTCCCTCAAGGAGCTTGTCAGCGTACTCCGTGATGCGGAGATACCATACTTCCTTAGTTTTCTGGATGATATCGCTGTGGCAAACGTCACACTTGCCGCCCTGTGAGTCCTCGTTGGAGAGAACTACCTTACAGCTCGGGCAGTAGTTTACAGAGGTCTTGTCACGGAAAACAAGTCCTTTCTCGAACATTTTGAGGAATATCCACTGTGTCCACTTGTAATATTTCTCATCGGTAGTATCAACAACTCTTGACCAGTCGAATGAGAAGCCGACTGTTTTGAGCTGTCCTGTGAACTTCTCGATATTTCTGTCAGTTACCACTCTTGGGTGGATGTTCTCCTTGATAGCTGTATTCTCGGTAGGAAGTCCGTAAGCGTCGAAGCCGATAGGGAAAAGTACGTTGTATCCCTCCATACGGCGCTTTCTTGAAACGACCTCAAGCCCCGAGTAAGCCTTGATGTGACCTACGTGCATACCGTGACCCGATGGGTACGGGAATTCAACCAGTCCGTAGAATTTTTTCTTGCTGTAGTCGTCGGAAGCCTTGAATGTATCATGCTCCTCCCAGTATTTCTGCCATTTCGGCTCTACAGACTTATAATCATATCTGCTCATTTCATATCATTCCTTTACTAAACTTTACAGAATTGAGAATGTAAAATTGAGAATTATGGTGTTCCCTGACGGGAACGATTATTTAAATATGTGAGCGAATGCGAACACATTCATTCTCAATTCTCCATTCTCAATTCTCAATTAATATCAATTCATATTAATAGTGCCTGAGTAATTTTCCTTTACGTCGCTGTTGGTCACAAGCAGCACAGCGCATACTATGTCTATTGCCGCTTCAACGAGATATATCCAGTTTGACCCGATATTTCCCAGATTCGCAGGCAGATGTATCAGCACCACAACTGCTAAAAGTGCCGCTGTGATGTAGTTCACATTCTTTATCCACACGAAAAACAGACAAGCCATAGCCAGCGCAAGAAGAAGTCCGCTGAGTGAAAAGCTGCCTATTATCATGTTCAGCACGCCTTTTATCACGGCATATGCCGCCATTGCCACAGATATTGAGAATCCTTTCTGATTCTTGATATTCATTGGTTATCAGTCCTTTGTAATAAATTCACTGATGTCGACCTGTTCTCCGTCAGCCCATACGCCCTCCAGCTTGTAGAAGCTGCGGGTCTCCTTGTAGAACACATGAACGATAATATCCGCATAGTCGAGGATTATCCATGTATTGCCCGTGTCAGACTCCCTGCGCTCAGGTTCGATGCCCTTCTGTGAAAGCTGGAACTCAACCTCGTCCGCAAGAGTTCTTGCATGGGTGTTGCTGGTACCGTTGACAATAACGAAGTAGTCGGCAAGTATGGTCAGGTCGGATATTTTCAGCACCTGTATATCCTCGCCCTTTTTAAGGTCAAGTGTTTTTACGATAAGTTCAAGTTTCTCTTTTTCAGTCATTTTCATCCCTCTTTCTTGTATCAGTATTCATTTCGTTTCGGTTCATCAGACTGTTCGACCTCGTTGAGAGTTGCTCCCGTGTCGTCGTATACTCTGTTGTTGTAGTCCTTGATATACTCAACAAGAGTTACGTCGTCCAGAGACAGCTTCTGCTGATAGGGTCTGTAGTACTGGTTCAGCATGGTGATGGCTGCGTACTTGTGCACGGAGTAGAAGCTGTACTCCATTCCGTCCTCTGCGGTGTAATTGGTTCCCTCGCCCGGTACCATGTTCACTCTTACCGTATCCATAGTCAGCGTTGAAGCGAAGTCAGCCAGCTTGCTGAGGTCCTCAAGGCTCATATTCGTAGCTATCCACCGGTTCTTGTAGACCTGATTGAGATAGCTGTACAGCTTTATCCTGCCCTCGTCCTTTACTATGCTCAGCAGCTTCTGCATTGCGGCTGCCATGAATTTACGCTGATTCTTCATACGTCCGATATCGCCCTCAGACCACTCACGGCGGAAGCGCACGAACCATTCAGCCTGTGCGCCCGAAAGTGTAACATCGCCCTCGGGGATTATCTTGTCAGCCTCATACATTATCTCGTTCTCAACGTGCATGGGGATTCCGCCCACAAGGTCTACCATGTCTGCAATATCGAAACAGGCTGTGGTGATATAGGCATCTATTGGTATTCCGAAGTTCTCCTGAACCGCATTTACCACACGCTGGATAGGCGGAGTGATGTAGCGGTTGCCCTCCATGTAGACGCTGTTGAACTTGCAGGTCACGCTGCTTGTGTAGTCGGGAACAGCAAGGTCACGGGGTATCTGTAGGATATTGAGCTGACCGTTACCAATGTCGAACTGACATACCCACACAACGTCCGTAAGCTGCTCGCTTTCGTCAAATCCCACGAAAAGCACGGAATACTGCCCCTCAACGAGCTGCGGAAGCTCAAGACCGTCTGTATAGTCCTCCTGAACTACATCGGTATGTATCTTCAGATCCATAGTGTTCTGGTGCAGCTCGCCCTCGATCTCGACGGTGGGCTGCCAGCGCTTGAAGTACTTTATGACGGACACTCTCTCATCGGGCTGTCCTGCCTTTTTGTACCATAGTATCGGCATATTCAGCAGCATAACGAGAACCAGCACAAGGCTGAGGATGATTGAGCCGGACTTTATCCATGTATCGTTGGAGGTCTTTGCTCTCTTTCGCTTCTTTCCGCCCTTTTTGCTGCTCTTTTTCTTCGGAGCACCTGCGGCGGCATCCCTTGCAGCTCTGCGCCTTTCATGTTCGACCACCTCGTCAGCTTTGCGGAGACTTCTCTCGATGACCTCGGCTGCTGTGTCGCTTTCATAGTCCTCATCAGGACGGGTGGTTTCCATTTCTGCGGCAGGTCTGAGAGTCCCTGCACCGTGCTTTGCCTTGTAGTAGTCGCCGTCGCTCCTGTACTGCAAGCCCTCCTCGTCGGCGGAGGAAATGGTCACGGGACCGAATTCCCTGTTGTCGCTGCTGTTGTCTGCGGCATACTTGCCACGGTAAGCGGCTGTCTCCCTGACATATCCGCCTTTCATCTCGTCAGGCTCTGCCCCGTAGCGTCCCTGATAGGTGTCTATCTCGTTTGGAGCTGACTGCACGGGTGCACGCCTTTTTTTCTTCTTCATCTCGTTTTTGTTATCGCTTTTTTTATCCTTTTTCTTCATTTAAGCGCCCTCTTCTGTTCACGGCTGCCCTTGCTGTCTTTAAGCAGCCTTGTGTAGAAATTGTATGCTTCTGCGGTACATATAGGGATAACTCCGCCCTTTTTCATTACCGCTTTCATGGAAAATTCAATAGCGTAAAGCATTGCCTCGTCAAGGTCGGTGTAGACCAGCTTTCTCATCTTGTCCACATCCTTGTAGTCACGCTCGGCTGATACCAGATCGCCCAGATAGACTATCTCCTCCAGCCTTGACATACCTGCTCTGCCCACGGTATGGAAACGTATAGCGTTGATAATGTCGATATCCCCGACGCCGAACTCCTTTTTCACGAAATAAGCGCCTGCGATGCCGTGGAGAAGCGACTTAGTCTCCAGCTCCTCCCTGCAAACCGCAAAACCGCTTGCTTCCACAAGTGCACGCTGCTCCTCCTCGGGCAGCTCCTTGCAGATATCGTGGAGAAGTCCTGCAAAATAAGCCTTTTCGGGGTCTTCACCGTATTTAACAGCCAGCTTTCTGCATTCATCCGCTACATTGAGAGAATGCTGGTAGCGCTTTGCAGACAGCTTTGCTTTGAGAAATTTCTTTTTTTCCTCGGGATCGTAATGCATTTTTTCTTCACCTCTGCCTGAATATAATCCCTTCGATCTTATATATTGTACTACATTTTTGTGAAGATAGCAAGTACAATCGATGTTTTTTTCGATATTTTTTCTTATTTCCGTAGATGAAATTTCAATAGGCGGCGCTTCGGAAATGCGTATACAGCCGTACTGACTGAGGTATGAAGCCTTTTCCCTTAGCTGCTCCATATCGCCCTTATTCCTCGAAACTACGCACAATGTCACCTGTGAGAGGATGTCCTCGAAGCGATACCACGTGTCGAAGCAGAGAAGCATATCGCTGCCCACCAGCAGACAAAGCTCGTCCTCGGGGTAAAGGCTGCGGAAATGCTCGACGGTGTAGACAGTATAGCTTACACGGTCGTTTTTCAGCTCAAAGTCCGAGACCTCCATGTTCTTCTCGTCTGCCACCGCAAGGCGCAGCATTTCCAGCCTGTCCTCCTCGGAAACGTACTCGTCCCCCGAGCGGTGTGGAGAAATTTTCGACGGCATGAGAAAAAGCCTGTCTATCCCCAGATCCTTCATAGCCGTTCTCGCCAGATGGATATGCCCGTTGTGGACGGGGTTGAAGCTGCCGCCGTATATTCCGATACGCATATGTCACCTCCACGGACGCTTGCCCTGCGTCCAGCCTTTGCGGTTCGTAAGTACAATCATGCTTTTCCTCCGAATTCCGCTGTTATTTCTATTCTGCCAATGATATGGCGGTTGAACTCCTCAAGCTCCTCCGCAGGCACCCAAAGCTCCTGATGATAGCTTCGTCCCACGGTCTGCACCTGATATCTTCCGCAGAAGCCGTCCTCCGCCTCAAAACGTGTGACGTAGCCCTTGTTTCCGCCTACTGCGTTCCATTTCTCCGCAATCTCACGGGCATATTTCTCGTTGAGAACGGGGTAGAAAATGGGCTGGTCGGGAAGTCTCGGAGGAAAGGCTCTGTAGCCGCTTTCGGCTATGAGTTCAAGCTCCTTTTCGCCTACGGGTCTGTAGAGTATCATTTTACTTAGCCTTTGGGATATTCTCGATAACGGGATCTTTCTCGTTGCGCTTGAAAAGCACGAACTTTGAACCGATTACCTGCACAACGTCAGCGCCTGTCTGCTCAGCAACAGCGTCAGCGGCTTCTCTTGCAGTCCATCCCGAATTCTCCAGAACTCTCAGCTTTATCAGCTCTCTCTTGCGGAGCGCCTCGGCAATGTCCTTGCACATAGCCTCGGTAACACCGCCCTTGCCTATCTGATAGATAGTTTCGTATGTTGAAGCGATACCACGCAGGTACGCTCTTTGTTTGCTTGTAAGCATAGTTTACTCCTTTTATTTCGTTGATAAATGATCATAAAGCGCTTTCAGTGCCGCACCTCTGTGGCTTATGGCGTTTTTCTCATCTGCGGTAAGCTCTGCCATTGTACGCTCGCCCACCATGAACACAGGGTCGTAGCCGAAACCGTTAGTTCCACGCATCTCATAACCGATCGCACCTCTGCACTCGCCGCTCATGGTCGTTTCGCCGTTTTCGTCGATATAGGCAATTGTACACTGAAATGAAGCTGTTCTCTTATCATCGGGAACGTCCTTCATCTCGTCAAGGAGCTTTTGACACTCCTGACCCTTCGATGCATATCTTGCGGAGTACACCCCGGGTCTGCCGTCAAGAGCGTTCACGCAGAGACCGCTGTCATCTGCTATTGTTGGCAGTTTTACCGCATCATATACCGCTTTTGCCTTGATAAGGGCATTTTCCGCAAAGGTAGTACCGTTTTCCTCGGGCTCGCAGTCCGCACCTGCTTCACGCTGAGAAATGACCTCAATGCCCAGCGGTGCGAGTATCTCCCTTGCTTCACGGAGCTTGTTGGCATTATTGGTAGCCATGACCAGCTTCTTATTCATCGTCATCGCCCTTTCTGCCGAACAGTCTGCTGAAGAATCCACGCTTTTTCTTCTTCTCCGGCTCGGGTGCAGGAGCTTCTTCCTCGGTCTCCTCCTCAGTCTCGTCTTCGGATTCTTCCTCAGCTTCGTTTTCTTCTTCCTCTGCTTCTTCGTCAGCCTCGGCTTCGTCCTCGTCGGATTCTTCTTCCTCGGTCTCAGGCTCTATTTCAGCCTCATCCTCAGTTTCAGCTTCTTCCTCGTCTGCTTCGTCTTCTTCCTCAGATTCATCCTCAGACTCAGCTTCTTCCTCGGTCTCCTCATACTCGTCGTCCTCGGCATATTCTTCCTCATCGTCCTCCTCTGCGGTCTCATAAGGAACAAATTCGCCGTATTCGTTGTATTCGCCGAGCACTTCCTCAGTCTCATAAGGCACGAACTCGCCGTACTCGTTGTACTCGCCGAGAACCTCCTCGCCCTCTGCTTCTTCCTCAGCTTCTTCAAATGCCTCGGGCATAGCGAACAGAGCGTCCACGAAGTCCCTGCTGTTGAAAGGCTGTAAGTCCTCTATCTTCTCGCCGATACCAATGAGCTTTACGGGAATGCCCAGCTCATTCTTGATGGATATAACGATACCGCCCTTTGCAGTACCGTCCAGCTTTGTGAGAACAATACCCGAAATAGGCGCTGTTTCGCTGAAAAGTCTCGCCTGATTAACGGCATTCTGACCTGTTGTAGCGTCCAGCACCAGCAGTACCTCACGTGAGCTGTCGGGGGCTTTCTTGTCGATGATACGGTTTATCTTCGCAAGCTCATCCAGGAGATTCTTCTTGTTGTGAAGTCGTCCTGCGGTGTCGATGATAACAACGTCGCATCCTCTTGCCTGTGCCGCATCGAGGGCATCATACACAACAGCGCCCGGGTCTGAGCCCTCTGCGTGCTTTACTATGTCAACGCCTGCCCTGTCAGTCCAAACCTGTAGCTGGTCGATAACTGCCGCACGGAACGTATCAGCCGCCGCAACGAGTACCTTTTTGCCCTCCTGCTTGAACTGGTGGCTCAGCTTGCCGATGGTGGTGGTCTTGCCTGCGCCGTTTACACCAATGACCATGATAACAGCAGGCGATATGCTCAGGTCGAGCCCCGTATCGTCGCCCATCATCTCGGAAACTACCTCATGTATGAGCTCCATTATCTCCTGCGGATCGGTAATACCTCTCTCCTTGATCTTTTTGCGGAGCTGTTCGCAGATCTCCTCGGATGTTTCAACACCGATATCGCTCATTATCATCTGTTCTTCGAGCTGTTCAAAAAGCTCGTCGTCTATTTCCGTGAAGGAGTTGAGAATACGCTGGATACCTCCGAAAAGGAAGTCCTTCGTCTTTCTCAGTCCGTCAGCGATCTTCTTGATAATTCCCATATAATTTCTCCTTTTATCAATTCGGAATTCGGAATGCGTAATTCGGAATTGCGGTTTCCGCCTGACGGCGGATGATTTGAATATTCAGCGAAGCTGCACCATAATTCCGAATTCCTAATTCCGAATCCCGAATTACTGTATGTCTGCCACGTCCTCCTGGAAATCCACCTGTTCCATTTTCAGCAGTTTGGAAATGCCGTCCTCCTGCATGGTGACACCATAGAGGACGTTTGCTTCCTCCATTGCGCTTCGTCTGTGAGTTACCAGCACGAACTGGGTGGTGTCGGTGAAATTTTTCAGGTACTGTGCATATTTTTTAACATTTACTTCATCGAGAGCGGCGTCTATCTCGTCAAGGATACAGAACGGCGCAGGTCTCAGCCTGAGAATAGCGAAATATATCGCTATAGCCACAAATGACTGCTCTCCGCCCGAAAGGGATATAAGGTTCTTTATGACCTTTCCTGGTGGCGCTACGCTTATCTCTATGCCCGATTCGAGAACGTTCTCGGGGTCGGTGAGTATCAGCTCAGCCTTGCCGCCGCCGAACAACTCGACAAATATCTCCTTGAAGTTGGAATTGATTATGCGGAAGCTGTCGGAGAATATTCTGCACATTTCCTCAGTGAGGTCGGTGATTATCTTCTCCAGTTCAGCCTTTGACTTCTGTATATCCGCTATCTGTTCGGACATGAAAGTGTACCTTTCGGATACCTCTCTGTATTCCTCGATAGCGTCAACGTTAACGCTTCCCAGCGCTCTTATCTTGTTTTTTACGTCGTTGAGCTCACGCTGTGCCTGTGTGATATCCTCTATCTTCTCCGCAAGCTGTACCGCCTCGGAGCGTGTGAGCTGGTAGTTTTCCGAAAGCTGACGGATGATATTGTCCGTGTCTCTCAGGTTGGCTTCACGCCTTTCCTCCAGCCTTGTGACCTCCGCAGACAGCTTTTCCTTTGCTTCGTTAGTCTCCTTCAAGCCCTTCTGCATCTCGTTGACCAGCCTTGACTGCTCGGTGTGCATAGCCTGATATCGGCTTATCTCCGCATTGTAGGACTGTGTGTTGTCCTTGAAGCCGTCAAGGTCTGCTTTCAGCTTTTCGATAGCCGCCTTTTTCTCGGCGATAAGCTCATTCTGCCTTGCTATCTCGTCCTCGTACTGCCTGTCACCGTACTTCAGCTCCTCAATGTCACGCTCGATACGGGATATTTCAGCCTCCTGAGCCTCAACGTCCTTTTCGGTGCTCATGCCCTGTATCTTCTGAGCGGAGAGCTTTTCCGAAAGCTCGGCACGTTTCAGTCTCAGCTTTTCACGGACTCCCTGTCCCTCAGCGAGCTTGGCTTCGGCTTCTTTTATGAGAGCGTCGGTCTCGGTCAGCGACTTCTGCGAATCGGCTATGGTCTGCTTTGCAGAAGCTATCCTCTGCTCGGCTTCCTCCACCAGTCTGCCCGAATTCTCCGACTGAGCCTTTACCTGCTCCATCAGCGAACCGAGACTGGAAAGCTCGGCATTTATCCGCACTCTGTCGGACTCGCACCTGTTCAGCTCATCCTTTGCGGCTTCTGTGTCGTAGCCTAACTTTGCGCTTTCGGCACGGAGCTTCTCGGCGTTGGCACTGAGAGCGTCCTTTTCCTTTGTCAGCTTCTCTATCTCCGCATCGAGGGTGTCTATCTCGTTCTTACGGGTAATGACACCGCCCGAGCGCTGTGCAGAACCGCCCGTGAACGAACCGCCTGCATTGATGACCTGACCGTCAAGAGTCACTATCCTGAACTTGTAGCCGTACTTCTTGGCGATGACCGTAGCTGTGTCGATATCCTCGGCAATGACGATACGTCCCAGAAGTGAAGCGATGATACCGCTGAATTTCGGGTCATAGGTGACTATCCTGTTAGCGTTGGCAACAAAGCCCTCGCAGTTTTCAAGCCCCTGTTCACGGAGCTCGTTTCCCCTTACGGAGGTGATGGGCAGAAATGTCGCACGGCCGCCCTTTTGCTCTTTCAGGAAGCGGATGCACCTTTTGGCGATGTCCTCGTTCTCGACGATGATATTCTGCATCGCACCGCCCAGAGCCGTTTCAACAGCTACTGCGTACTCGGGAGAAACGCCGATATTCTGCGCCACTGTGCCGTAGATACCGCCTATGCGTCCCTGCTTTGAGGCTTTCAGAACCTGCTTTACGCTGCCTGCGAAGCCCTCCATGTTGTTTTCGAGGTCGTTGAGTATCTTTCGGCGCTGCTGCTTGCCTTTGAGGTCGAAAATGACACGTTCAAAGTCGCTTTTTGCCTGCTCGAACCCTGCTTTTCGGGAATCGTACAGCTTTTGCAGTCCGCTGAGCCTATTTTTCAGCTCCTCGGTCTTTTCGGTATTCTTTTGCAGTTCAGCCTTGCTTTCCTCGGTCTTAGCCTGATAGTCAGCAAGTGACTTCTCAACGTCGGTGCTGCTCTCACGCAGCTCTGCAAGGCGCTTATTCTGCTCCTCTATGGTCTTTTCGGCAGTTTCCTCTGCGAACTTGTACTCGCTGCGCTTGATGTAGAGGGAGTTTATCTCGCTGCCTGCCTTGTCAACGGAATCGCCAAGCTGTGAGCTTTCACGCTCTGCATCGGCAAATTCTTTCTGTGTCTGTGCGATCTCCGCTTCAACAGCTTTCTTCGCTTCTTTCAGGCGCTCCAGCTTTTCCTCCGCAGCCTTTCGCTCACGTTCAAGCCTTTTGCGTGTGCCGTCGGCATTCTGTATGCTCTTTTTGGCATTTTCGATAGCCTCGGTGCAGTGCTTGATATCGTTCTCGAAAACGGCTATCTCCGACTTCATTCCCGAAGCGGACTGCTCCTCCTCTATCATCTTCTTACGCAGTTCGTCCTGCCTGATGGTGCTCTCCTGCATTTTGCGGATAGCGTCCTGAATCTTTTCTTCCTCGTGCTGTATGTCGTTCTCGATATTCTCGTACTCGTTCTTGCTGACCAGCACCTTTTCGTCCAGCTTATCCAGCTTTTCACGCAGGTCGTCAAGGCGGTTCACCCAGACGGATATCTCCAGCTTTTTCCTCTGCTCAGCCAGACGGATGAATCTCTCTGCCTTTTCAGCCTGAGTTTTCAGCGGCCCTACACGCCCCTCCAGCTCGGAGAGGATATCCGAAAGTCTCAGAAGATTTTCCTGTGCGGCGGTGAGCTTTCTCTCCGCCTCCATCTTCTTGTAGCGGAACTTGGATATACCTGCCGCTTCCTCGAAAATATCACGGCGCTCGTTGGATTTAGCGCCCACTATCTCAGCGATACGTCCCTGTCCGATGATGGAATAGCCGTCACGGCCCAGACCCGTATCCATGAAAAGCTCGTTTATATCTTTAAGACGGCATGACCGTCCGTTTATCAGGTATTCACTTTCGCCGCTTCGGTAGAGCTTTCTTGTTACTGCCACCTCGTCCTCCATATCGGCGAGGGTCTTGTCTGAATTGTCGATATTCAGCGTAACAGCGGCAAATCCCATAGGCTTTCTTGCCACAGTTCCCGAGAAGATAACGTCCTCCATCTTGTTGCCTCGGAGAGTCTTTGTGGACTGCTCTCCCAGCACCCAGCGGACGGAATCGCCTATATTGCTCTTGCCGCTTCCGTTAGGGCCTACAACTGCTGTAAGTCCCTTGTCAAAGGTAAGGCTTATTTTATCGGGAAAGGACTTGAAGCCCTGTATTTCCAGTGATTTAAGGTACAATAGCTCACCTCCTGAGCCTGCATTGATACTTCGGGACGCTCTCGTCCCCTACTATCTTTATTTCCGCTCCCATTTCCTTGAAGTAATAATAATTTGACTTTTTATGCCCCATTGCCTTGCTTATGCAGGACGGAGCGACTGCCAAAGTAAAACTGCCCGTTCTCCTTTTCCTGTACTCATCCCATTCTTCGGGAGAATAGCTCTTTCCCGAAACGATGCCTGCATAGCGGTCAAGCTCATCGGAGATCGCAGTTCTGTATATCATGCTCTCGCAAAGCTCACGGAAGGCAGGATGATAGAAACCGCCAACCATGTCCTTTTCCACGAATTCGGAAGCGTGAAGTCCGCATTTTATTACGCTTATGCCGTTTTTTTCGAATTTCTCAAGGAAATATGCCGCCACTCCGACAACATCGTCAAAGTCCGAAGCACAGCCGTCCTCAGTCGCTCCCCCGAAAAGCTGATATTCTCTCCTTTCGAGAAGCTCCGCAAGACGAGTGCCTTTCAGTATGACAACAGGGTAAATACGCACCGTATCGGGGTGTATCTCCAGTATCTTCTCCATTGTCTCTGTCTCGTCGTCGCCTGTGCTCTTGTAAAGACCTATCATCATCTGCAAGCCCAGCTCAAAGCCGTACTGACGGATGAGCCTGCTTGCCCTGACTACGTCCTCTGCGGTGTGTCCACGCTCGTTAGCTTCGAGTACCTTGTCGCTCATGGACTGCGCTCCCAGCTCTATCGCTGTAACTCCGTACTTTTTCAGCAGAGACAGCACCTCATCGTCTATACAGTCGGGACGGGTGGAACAGCGTATTCCTCTGAACTTCCCCTCGCCCACGAACTCATGTGCCGCTCCAAGAAGCTCCAGCATATAATCACGGGGGATGGCAGTAAAGCTGCCGCCGAAAAATGCTATCTCCGTATTCTCGGGAGACTTTACCTCGGTCAGCGCCTTTGAGCATATCTCCCTGACCTCGTTTCCGTCGGGGATGTGCTGTGCGCCGCTTATGGTGTGCTGGTCGCAGAACGAGCACTTATGGGGACAGCCGATGTGGGGGATGAAAATTGAGATATTACTGTGTTTCATAGCCCATCAGCTCCAACGCTTCCTTTGCGGCAAGCTGTTCGGCTTCCTTTTTGCTTCTGCCCTTGCCCTTGCCGATGACCTGTGAGTTAAGGCATACCTCCACCACGAACCTCTTGTTGTGGTCGGGACCCTCCTCGCCGATGAGGACGTATTCCACCTTTTCCTCGGGATTCTTCTGCACAACTTCCTGCAAAAGCGTCTTGAAATCGCTGAGTACGGGCTTCTTTGTGCGCTTTATATCCTCGGGCATGAAGCGGAGGATGTGCTTTGCGGCAGGCTCTAAGCCGCCGTCAAGGTATATTGCGGCTATGACTGCTTCAAATGCGTCCGAAACGATGGAGGGGCGCTCTCTGCCGCCTGTATTCTCCTCGCCCTTGCCAAGACGGATGAACTCGCCCAGACGTATCTTCTGTGCAAACACAAAGAGTGACTTTTCGCATACCAGCGAAGCTCTCATCTTTGTAAGCTCGCCCTCGGCAACGTTGAGGTTCTTGTAAAGATAATCCGATACCACGATGGAAAGCACACTGTCGCCCAGAAATTCCAGCCTCTCGTTGCTGCCGTTGGGACGTTTTCTCTCGTTGGCATAGGACGAATGTGAAAGAGCCTGTTCGAGCAGTTCTGTATTCTTGAATTTATAGCCGATTATCTCCTCAAATTCTTCTGTATTTTTCATTATCCTTACTCCTTTTCAGCGGCGGCGAGCCTTGCGACGTAAGCCTCTATCTCACCTGTCACATTCCCGTCAACGCACTTCTGCGCCTGTCTTACGGCATTGAAGAATGCCAGACTGTCCGAGCTGCCGTGAGCCTTTATTACGGGCTTTCTCACACCGAGAAGCACCGAGCCGCCGACTTCCTTGTAGTCCATCTGTTTGCGGAATTCCTTGATCTTTTTCAGCGAGAACAGAGCGCCGATCTTGCCTGTTCCCGAGAATATCCACTTGATCTTCCTGCTGAAAAACGAGCCCATGCCCTCATAGAGTTTAAGTGCAATATTTCCCGTAAATCCGTCGGTAACGACTACCTGCACCTCGCCCTTCGGCATATCTCTCGCCTCGATGTTTCCCACGAAGTTCAGCCCCGACTTTTCCAGCAGCTTGTATGCTTCGATATCAAGATCACGACCCTTTGTTTCCTCTGCGCCGATGTTGAGAAGTGCTACCTTTGGCTTTTTTCTGCCCATGACCTTTTCCATGTAGGCACTTCCCATAACTGCGAACTGCACCAGCATTTCGGGTCTGCACTCGGTATTCGCACCTGCGTCCGCAAGGAGGAAGCTGCCCTTATCGGCAGGGAGCACGGGAGAAGGAGCAATGCGTTTAATGCCTTTGATACGCTTGACGATAAATGTTGAACCCATTACAAGAGCGCCTGTGCTGCCTGCTGAGACAAAAGCGCTGCCCTTGCCCTCTGCAAGGAGTTTCAGTCCCACAGCCATTGAACTGTTGCTGCCCGACTTGATTATCTCCTTCGGTTCGTCATGTATATCAAAAACATCATCAGCCTGTGCTATCTCCATGCCGCTGATATCGATGCCGTTTTCCTCGGCGCATTTCTTTATCTTAGCCGTGTCGCCGCTGAGGACTATCTTTGCCCCCAGCTCCTTTTCTGCCTTTGCACAGCCCTTTATCACTTCGAGGGGAGCGTTGTCCCCTCCGAATGCGTCTACAATTATTTTATTCTCTGCCAACTCTCTCCAGCTCCTTTTTGAGCGCTTCCACCGCTCTGTTTGCGTATGCTTCGTATTTCAGCTTCTTGTCACGGATACGCTCGCCTATATCGGGGAGGATACCCATATTTGCGCCCATAGGCTGGAACTTTCCGCTGTTGAAGCTGTCGCTTATGTATGCGGAGAGCGCACCTGTCATAGTCTCACGTGGGAGAACTATGGGTTCAAGCCCTTTCAGCTTCCTTGCCGCTGCAATGCCTGCGATAATGCCGCTTGCCGCAGACTCCATGTAACCCTCCACACCTGTTATCTGACCTGCGAAATAAATGTCGGGGTGCTGTCTCATGGAGAAATCAGCGTTCAGCAGCTCAGGGCTGTTGATAAAGGTATTGCGGTGCATAACGCCGTAGCGCATGAACTCCGCATTCTCCAGTCCCGTTATCATTGAGAACACCCGCTTCTGCTCGCCGAATTTCAGGTTTGTCTGGAATCCCACAAGGTTGAAAAGCGTACCCTCGCTGTTCTCACGGCGAAGCTGTACCACCGCATAAGGACGTCTGCCTGTGCGTGGGTCGTCGATGCCGACGGGTTTAATAGGACCGAATCGCATGGTATCCACACCCCGTCTTGCCAGCTCCTCAATGGGCATACAGCCCTCGTATACACTGAACGGGTGAGTCTCGAAGTCCTTCAGCTGAACCTTCTCCGCATTTATCAGTGCCTCATAGAAAGCAAGGTATTCCTCCTTGTTCATGGGACAGTTCACATAGTCTGCCTCGCCTCTGCCGTAGCGTGAAGCGTAGAAAACCTTTTCCTTGTCGAGGCTTTCGTAGGTGACAATGGGAGCGGCAGCGTCATAAAAGCTCAGCCCCTCGCCGCAAAGCTCCTTTATGCGGTCAGCCATTGCTCCCGAGGTAAGGGGTCCCGTAGCGATAATGACCGTGCCGTCGGGTATCTCCGTGACCTCTCCGCCTATGACCTCTATGAGTGGATGTGACTTTATTTCTGCCGTAACAGCGTCGGAAAATTTTTCTCTGTCAACTGCCAGTGCGCCCCCTGCTTCAACGGAATTTTCCTTTGCGCAGGGAACTGTCAGCGAGCCGAGCATTTCCATTTCATATTTAAGCAGTCCTGCGGCAGAACCAAGTCTTGCCGCTTTAAGTGAATTTGAGCATACAAGCTCTGCGAAACCGCTGTACTTGTGGGCAGGGGAATACTTCTCGGGCTTCATCTCGTAAAGCCTTACGCTTATTCCCTCATTCGCCAGCGCCCATGCAGCTTCACAGCCTGCAAGTCCTGCTCCTATTACGCTTACTGTCATTTCTTTAACTCTCTTTCATATCCGCAGCCCTCGTTCTCGCAGATGAGCTTGCCCGATTTGCCGCCCTTGACGAACAGTGTCTTTCCGCACTGAGGGCAAACCTCGGCGGAGGGGACGTTCCATGTCATGAATGTGCAGTCGGGGTAGCCCTCGCAGCCGTAGAAGCTCCTGCCCTTTTTGGACTTTTTCAGCAGCATTTTCTTTCCGCAGCGTGGGCAGTTTCCGTCGGCTTCGGTAACTATCTTCTTGGTGTTCCTGCAATCGGGGAATCCGGGGCAGGCAAGGAATTTGCCGAACTTGCTGTACTTTATTACCATGTTCTTTCCGCAAAGCTCGCAGACAACGTCCGTTTCCTCGTCGGGGACTTTCACACGCTTGCCGTCCATAGCTTCCTCGGCTTTTTTCAGTGTCTCGGAAAAATCGTCGTAGAACTCATGGAGAGTGCTTACCCAGTCCTTTTCGCCGTGCTCCACCTCGTCGAGATTGTTTTCCATATCAGCCGTGAACTTTGCGTCAACTATCTTCTTGAAGTGGTCTTTCATCAGGTCGGTGATGACCTCGCCCAAATTAGTGGGTTTCAGTGCCTTTCCCTCATGCTCCACGTAGCGCCTTGAAGTGATGGTGGTGATGGTCGGAGCGTAGGTACTCGGTCTGCCGATGCCGTTTTCTTCGAGTGCCTTGATAAGCGATGCTTCGGTGAATCTCGGAGGCGGCTGGGTGAAGTGCTGGTTGCCGTTTATGGATTTCAGCTTCAGCTTGTCGTCAACTTTAAGCTCGGGGAGCATTTTCTTGCTGCCCTCGTCGGAGTCGCTTGACTCAACGTAAAGTACCATGAAGCCGTCGAACTTGACGGAATAGCCCGATGCTCTGAATGTACAGCCGTTTGCTTCGATATCGGCGGAAACGGTGTCAAGGAGAGCGTTTGCCATCTGGCTTGCTATGAAGCGCTCCCATATAAGTTTGTACAGCTTATACTGGTCGCTTGAAAGGCTGCTTTTCACTCTTTCGGGGGTAAGCTCGGGGGTCGAGGGACGTATAGCTTCGTGGGCGTCCTGAGCGTTGTTCTTGGACTTGTAAGTCCTCGGCTCGGGAGGAAGATAGTCCTTGCCGTAGACAGTGCCGATATAGTCGGCAGCCGCCTTTTTAGCCTCGTCGGATATACGCAGGCTGTCGGTTCTCATGTAGGTTATAAGACCAACTGCGCCTACTCCCTCGACGTCGATACCTTCATAAAGCTCCTGTGCCGCTTTCATCGTCCTTTTTGCGGTGAAGCTGAGCTTCTTGGACGCTTCCTGCTGCAAGGTGGAGGTGATGAACGGAGGTGACGGCTGTTTCTTGGTAACACGCTTCTTCACGTTGGCAACGGTATATTCCGCATTCTCCAGACGTTTCAGAAGTCCGTCCGCTTCCGCCTGATTTGGTATTTCCAGCTTCTTTCCGTCAACTGCAACAAGTGCTGCATCGAATATCTTTCGTGAGGAGGGATCGATAAATTTCGCATCGATAGACCAGTACTCCTTTGGTACGAACTGGCGTATCTCGTTTTCTCTGTCCACGATAAGGCGCACCGCAACGGACTGAACTCTGCCTGCGGAAAGTCCACGCTTTACCTTTTTCCAGAGGAAAGGGCTGAGCTCGTAGCCAACAAGTCTGTCAAGGATACGTCTTGCCTGCTGTGCGTTCACAAGGTCGATGTCGATCTTATGCGGATCGCTCATGCCGTTCTTCACGCCTGTTTTGGTGATCTCGTTGAAAGCAACACGGTTATTTTCATTGAGATCAAGTTTCAGCATCTACGCTATATGCCATGATATAGCCTCTCCCTCACGATCGGGGTCGGTTGCGAGATAGACCTTGTCGCACTTCTTCGCACGCTTTTTCAGTTCCTTTATTACGTCCTCTTTGCCTTTCATGTCGGTGTACTGAGGTGCAAAGTCATGCTCCTTGTCAACGCCCATCTTCGACTTTGGAAGATCACGGACGTGCCCCATTGAAGCAATGACCTCATACCCCGGACCGAGGTACTTCTGTATTGTTTTTGCCTTTGCAGGCGACTCAACTATTACTAAATCTGACATTTGAATTTTTCCCCTTATCTGTATAATTCAAACATTTTGCCGGGAAGCGATATGACCGTTCCCATTATTTCCATTTCCGTCAATTCTGTCATAAGCTCGGCAGGATCCATATCAAGCCTGCGGCACAGCTCGTCTGCGTGGAGCTTTCCGTTTTTCAGCTCCTCGGCTATGCTGCGCTGTATATCCGTTAGTTCTTCAAATGTATCCGAGGTCTCGGGCACATTCGGCGGCTCGGGAGTATCCTGCGGCTTTTCCTGCGGGATATCCTCCTTTATCCGCTTTCTCGGAATGATGATGGGCACTTCCCTGTCCGCCTTTGCGGCAGCTCTGCCCTCCCACACTATGCCTGCTTTCAAGCCGTCAAAGCCGTAGCGTATGCTTTGCCGTATCTCGGTATCAACGGAGCTTCCGAAGCGGAAAGTGTCGAGGATGTCCTCAGTGCTGTAAAGCGGCTGTGCACCCTCACGGAGAAGCTGTACGTTTCCCGAATACTTGCTGCTGAAAATATCCGCAGGGGGAATGACGAACACATCCCGTCCCTGCTCGGAGGCAAGCCTTGCGGTTATGAGTGAGCCGCTTTTGACCGAGGCTTCAAAAACTATGGCAGCCCTGCCCAGTGCGGCAAGTATGCGGTTGCGTGACGGGAAATTCTGCGGCAAGGGCTGAGTTTCGGGCGGATACTCCGACAGGAACACGCCGCCGCTTTTCAGTATCCTTTCCCTGAACTGCTCGTTGGGCTTAGGATAGTTCACATCCACACCGCAGCCCATAACAGCGGCTGTGGGGCGGTTTTTCTGCACGCCTGCAAGCTGGCTCGCTATGTCGATACCGACCGCAAAGCCGCTTATTATCACCATATTTTTAGCCGCCAGCTCGCCGCAGACGGTCTCGGCAGTCCTTATGCCGTAGTCCGTGGCGTTTCGTGTGCCGACGGCGGTGACAGTCCTTGTGCCGCTGAGACAGGAGATATTGCCCTTATAATATAGTACGGCAGGTGGATTGAAAAGATGTCTGAGCTGGTGAGGGTAATCGTCATCGGAATAGCCGACTATTCCTATTCCCTTTTCGGCGCATTTCTCAATGAAACGCTCAGCGTCGCTTATCTCAGTCCTGCTGAGGTTATCCGTTTCCTTTTCGTTGAATTTAAGGCTTACCGACTGCTCGGACAGGGACTGATAGGCTTCCTCAGCCGATTCAAAAAGGCACATGACCTCCCATATCCGCCTGCTGCCCGTGCCGAAAACCATCGACAGCCATAGCCAGTACTTTGTCTCATTCATCCTCCATCACCACCCTTTGGTCAATTCATAATTCATAATGCATAATCAATAAACTATCGGCGGACGACCGATGGTCGTCCCTACAAACTACTTTCTGAGTTCCCACATGAGAATGCCTGCCGCCATTGCTGCGTTCAGGGAATTGATGTTTCCGCTCATGGGGATGGTTATGCGCCTTGTACAGCGGTTTGCGATATCGGACGGCAGTCCGTTGCCCTCGTTGCCGATGAACACCGCCTGTCTGCACGTAAAGCTGCATTCGGTCACTCTCTGTGCGTCCTTGTCAATGACAGCCGCCGAGGTCTCGACGCCGTTTTCCTCAAGCATTGCGAAAAGAGTGTCAGCATTATTTTCAACTGCGATATCCATGCGGAAAACCGAGCCCATAGTGGAGCGAATGACCTTCGGGCTGTACAGGTCGCAGCTTCCCGAAAGGATGATACCGTCGATACCCAGAGCATCGGCGGTTCGGATGACCATACCGACGTTGCCGGGGTCCTGCAAGCCAAACAGCACCACATATCTTCCGCCCTCACGGAATGACAGCTTTTTCTGCTGAGGTATGCGGCAAATGGCGAATACTCCCTGTGTGCTGTCGGTGGAAGCTATCCTGTTTCCAAGTTCATTTGAAATAACAAGCAATTTTGTATCTCTCAAATCAGCCTGCAACAGCTTTTCTGCGTATCTGTCAGCCTGATCTTTGGTCAGGAGAAGATGGGATACACTTCCGTCCCTGAGAGCGTCCTCGACTATCCTTATGCCCTCCAACACGAATAAGCCGTACTGAAGTCTTTCCTTTTTTGACGAGGACAGCTTCTGATACAGCTTCACAGTAGGATTATCTTTTGAAGTGATGATACTTTCCAATAATACACCTCCTGTATACTTGGCGTACAGAGGGAGAAGCCCCCAGCACGTAATATACACGGCTAACAAAAACACGCTCTTGATAAAGGAGCGTGTTTGTGATCTCAATTAAAGAGCAGCCTTAGCCTTGTCAACGATAGCTGTGAAACCAGCAGCGTCATTGATAGCGATCTCGGAGAGCATCTTTCTGTTAAGTGTGATGCCAGCCTTCTTGCAGCCGTTCATGAATGTTGAGTAGTTCATGCCGTTGATCTTAGCAGCAGCCGAGATTCTTGCGATCCAGAGCTGTCTGAACTGTCTCTTCTTCTGCTTTCTGCCGATAAATGCGTAGTTGCCTGACTTCATTACGGCCTGCTTAGCCATCTTGAAGTGCTTGCTCTTTGCGCCCCAGTAGCCCTTAGCAAGCTTT
>JAFVBU010000303.1 GCA_017479805.1 Ruminococcus sp. | reverse complement strand
TTGTAGGGGACGGCGTCCTCGACGTACCGTTTGTGTTTTCAGCCACAGCATGGAACGCCGAGGGCGGCGTTCCCTACTTTGAAAGATGATTCATGTGCACATTAGTTTAAATATTATAACTATTCAAACAAATACTTGCAAAATCTGAAACTGTGTGGTACAATAAATAGGTATGCAATAAGAAGAAAGGCAGTGAATAAATGGCTAAGAAAACTACCTATGATAACGAGAGCATTACTATGCTTAAAGGTGCGGACAGAGTTCGTAAGCGCCCTGCCGTTATTTTTGGTTCAGACGGTCTCGACGGCTGTGAACATTCGGTGTTCGAGGTCATCTCCAACTCCATAGATGAAGCCCGTTCGGGCTACGGAAACAAAATAGTCATCACTCATTATAGGAACAACGATATCGAGGTCGAGGACTTCGGACGTGGCTGTCCTGTTGACTATAACAACGTGGAAAAGCGCTATAACTGGGAGCTTGTCTACTGCGAGCTCTACGCAGGCGGCAAGTACGACGCTTCCGATGATGCCTATGAATATTCCCTCGGTCTCAACGGTCTGGGTCTGTGCTCGACCCAGTATTCCTCGGAATTCATGGACGTTGAGGTCATCCGTGACGGCTTCAAGTATCAGCTCCACTTTGAAAAGGGAGAGAACGTTGGCGGACTGAAAAAAGAGCCCTGCAAGAAAAAGCAGACAGGCACCAAGACACGCTGGCGTCCCGACCTTGAAGTTTTCACGGATATCAGCATTTCCGACGATTTCTTCTGCGATGTACTCAAAAGGCAGGCTATCGTCAACCCCAATATCCTCTTTGTTTTCCGTTCCGAAAACGAAGCAGGGGGATTCAACGAGCAGGAATTTTTCTATGAATCGGGTATAACCGAGTATGTGGCTGAAATTGCAGGGGACACCGCTCTCACGTCCATCCAGCACTGGACAGCCGAGAAAAAGGGACGTGACCGTGAGGACAAGCCCGAATACAAGGTGAAGCTGGACGTTGCGCTGACCTTTTCCAACAAGGCAAAGCTGACGGAATACTACCACAACTCCAGCTTTCTCGAACACGGCGGTTCGCCTGCGGAGGCTGTAAAACGTGCCTTTGCCGCTGAGATAGACAACTATATCAAGCAGAACAACGGCTACCAGAAGAACGAGGGCAAGATAAACTACAACGACATTGAAGAATGCCTTATTCTTGTTTCCTCCTCATTCTCCACCCAGACCTCCTACGCTAACCAGACCAAAAAGGCTATCACGAACAAGTTCATCCGTGAAGCGATGATAGATTTTCTGCGCCACCAGCTTGAGGTGTATTTCATTGAGAACCCCGACGAAGCCCAGAAAATAGCGGAACAGGTGCTCATCAACAAGAGAAGCCGTGAGAATGCGGAGAGAGTCCGCCTTAACTCAAAGAAGAAGCTGACAGGAACTATCGACCTTGCGAATATGGTCGAAAAATTCGTGGACTGCCGTACAAAGGACGTTACACGCAGAGAGATATACATAGTGGAGGGTGACTCGGCTCTCGGCTCTGTAAAGCTCGCCCGTGATGCGGAATTTCAGGCAGTTATCCCTGTTCGTGGAAAGATACTGAACTGTCTCAAAGCGGACTACACCAAGATATTCAAGAGCGAGATAATCACCGACCTCATCAAGGTGCTGGGATGCGGAGTTGAGATAACCTCAAAGGCAAACAAGGAGCTTTCCTCCTTTGATATCAACAACTTCCGCTGGAGCAAGATAGTAATATGTACCGATGCGGATGTTGACGGCTTCCAGATAAGAACGCTCATCCTGACAATGCTCTACAGACTGACCCCCACACTTATCAGCGAGGGCTATGTCTATATCGCAGAGTCGCCGCTTTTCGAGATAAACACAAAGGAAAAGACCTATTTTGCCTACACAGAGCAGGAAAAACAGCGTATCCTCGACCAGATAGGCGACAAGAAGCACACTATACAGCGCTCGAAAGGTCTCGGTGAGAACGAGCCTGACATGATGAGCCTTACCACCATGAATCCCGATACACGCCGTCTTATCAAGGTGACTGCTGAGGACATTCAGGAGTCTGCGGAGATATTCGAGATGCTTCTCGGTGACGACTTGCAGGGACGTAAGGACTATATTTCTCAGTACGGCGCTGATTATCTGGAGCTTGCGGATATAAGCTGATGAAAATAGTAAGAGCTGAATTGTCAGATACTGAAACAGTCAGAGAGATATCCCACGAGACCATAAAAGCAGTCTATCCCCATTACTATCCAAAGGGAGCGGTGGATTTCTTCCTTGCTCACCACAATAGGGAGAATATCCTCCGTGATATCGAAGCAGGGGAGGTGTGGCTCATATCCGACGACGGCGATGCCGTGGGAACTGTCACAGTCAACGTCAATGAGATAAACCGTCTGTTCGTGCTTCCTCAGTATCAGGGGAAAGGCTTCGGACGGGCGCTTATGGAGTACGCTGAAAAGCTGATATTCGGCAAATATGACTGTGCCGAGCTGAGTGCGTCGCTCCCTGCAAAGGCTATTTACATGAAAAACGGCTACACCTCAGTTTCATATCATATTATTGATTGTGATAACGGGGACAAGCTGTGCTACGACTATATGAAAAAGCCAAATCTTGAAAATCAAAAAATAATTATTGAAAAACAATAATTTTCTATTGACAAATGATATTTTCTGTGGTATACTATAGCCATAACCAAACCACAGGAGGTAATGGCTATGTTCGTTATAAGTAATATCATTTCATATTTATTGATCGCTTCGTTTTTTATTTTACCGATCACGCTCGGGGCAAGGAACTGGTACTTCACTTTCAAATACCCGAAAATGACCGAGGAAGAACGTGCAAACAACAAATACAGCAGATCATCAATAAAAAAGACAGATGTTGCCATCATTATTTTCGGTGCATTTTGTGCATGGTTCTGGACAGGTTTGTTCGAGATCTCAAGTTACTCATTCGATAAGAACTACGATGAAGCCGTTTACGTGGGGGAGATGCACTCCTTTCTGCACACCGAGTACAGAATGACCGTATGGGTTACGTTAGCCATTGCAATGGCTGCTCTCATTATTCTTTCGGTGGCTGACCCCGTAAAATTTCCGCCTGTTCCGCAGGCGTTATGCTTCGGATTTGCGGTCATAGGCGAAGTTCTGTATCTGTTTCTGATAATCCAGCTTACAAGTCTGCCATTCTGCGGACTGGCTCATATATACTACCTCGCCAACCTGATAATGATAACAGCAAGGGTCACAAAGCGCTATATTATGGAACATCTCAGCTACAAAGAGGAGCATGACACGCAGTACATCCACGAAAGCGCAAAGCCCGTCGAAAAGGCATTGCAGACTGTAGCTTCCCTGACTGAGCTTCATTTTATAATGATACTCCCAGCCGCAGTCATACTCATTGCCATATTCATTCTTCTCGGACAGGGTCCCGACGGCATAATCAAGGCTTTCACCATGACCGCCGACTGGACTTTCTCCACACAGACACCGCCTCCGCCCATCGACTATGAGGGACACTACCTCTGCACAGTTGCCGCAGGCGGACACAAAAAGGTGGTGAAGCCTGTGCGCTACGGCAGACGCAGGGGAGATATCATCGTGGTCAACCGTCAGCTTCTTGCCTCAAACGCATTTGAAGATATGATAATGGAGCGCACACCCAAGTTCCACAGGGCAGTACGCAGCTTCTACGACAAGCACGGCTACCCCATATCGAGACACATAACCACAAAGACACGTGCAGATATGGTCTATATCATTATGAAGCCGCTGGAATGGCTGTTCATACTGAGCCTTTATACATTTGACGCACACCCCGAAAACCGCATAGCTGTGCAGTATTCGGACTATCGTAAGTAAGCAGCAAGTAGAGGAGGGCGCCCTCGCCCTCCCGTGGTTTGCATAATGTCTGAACGGGAGCCCGAGGGCGGGCTCCTCTACAAGACAAAAGGAGAAAATAATGCCAAGAAAAAAAGAAACTCCAAAGAAAAAGCCTGCCTTCAAGCATGAGGCATATATTGAAGGCTCGGGCAGTGTGATCAGTGAAAAGATCGCTGACACGCTGAAAAAGAACTATATGCCCTACGCCATGAGCGTTATCATATCCCGTGCGCTCCCCGAGATAGACGGTTTCAAGCCGTCCCACCGAAAGCTCCTCTATATGATGTACAAAAGGGGACTGCTTTCCCCAGAAAAGGAGCGTTCAAAGTCGGCTAACGTTGTGGGCGAGACCATGAAGCTCAACCCCCACGGCGATCAGGCTATCTATGAAACTCTCGTCCGCATGACCCGTGGCAACGAGGCGCTTCTTCATCCATATATCGACTCAAAGGGCAACTTCGGCAAGCAGTATTCAAGCAAGATGCACTTCGCCGCTCCCCGATATACCGAGGTAAAGCTGGAGAAGATATGCAACGAGCTTTTCCGTGATATCGACAAGGAGACCGTGGACTTCGTACCCAACTACGATAACACCATGCAGGAGCCTACGCTTCTGCCTGCCAGCTTCCCAACGGTGCTGGTCAATTCAAACACGGGTATCGCCGTTTCTATGGCAAGCAACGTGTGCCCGTTCAACCTTGAGGAGGTCTGCGAGACTACCATCGCCCTGATGAAAAATCCCGACCACGATATCCTGAGCACCCTGAAAGGACCTGATTTCCCCGGCGGCGGCTTCATGATATACGACGAAGCAGAGCTGAAAAAGGTTTACGAAACAGGCAGAGGAAGCATTAAGGTTCGCTCAAAATACAATTACGACCCGTCTGCCAAGTGCATAGAAATAACGGAAATTCCCTATACTACCACCGTTGAAGCCATCATTGACAAGATAATCGAGCTTGTCAAGGCGAAAAAAATAATGGAGGTCTCCTACATCCGTGACGAGACAGATATCGACGGTCTGAAAATCGCCATTGACGTAAAAAAGGGTACCGACCCCGACAAGCTGATGCAGAAACTGTACAGGCTGACCCCTTTGCAGGACAGCTATCCATGCAACTTCAACATCCTCATCGCAGGCACTCCAAAGGTAATGGGTGTCCGTGAGATACTGACAGAATGGACAGCTTTCCGTGAGGAGTGCGTTCAGCGCAGAACTTATTTCGAGCTGAACAAAAAGAAAGAAAAGCTCCATCTTCTCGAAGCGCTGTCAAAAATTCTCCTTGACATAGACAAGGCAATACGCATAATCCGTGAGACCGAAAATGAAGCGGACGTTGTGCCGAACCTTATGATAGGCTTCGGAATCGACGAAATACAGGCAGAATACGTTGCTGAGATAAAGCTGAGAAATATCAACAAGCAGTACATCCTCCGCAGAGTTGAGGAGGTTGACCAGCTAAAAAAGGACATTGAGGAAATGGAAGGCATCCTCAGCGACAAGAAGAAGATACGCAAAATAATCATATCCGAGCTTCGTGACGTTATTAAAAATTACGCCAAGCCCAGAAAGACCTGTCTTTGCTACAAGGACGATATCGAGGAGGAGGAAATCATTGACGATACCCCCGATTACCCTGTTAACCTGTTCGTTTCCGCAAGCGGCTATTTCAAGAAGATAACTCCCCAGTCGCTGAGAATGAGCGGCGAGCAGAAGCTGAAAGAGGGCGACTACATCAGTCGGACCTTTGAGGCGACCAATAAGACAGAGCTGGTGTTCTTCTCGGATATGGCGCAGGTCTACAAGTCAAAGGCAAGCGCTTTCGACGACACAAAAGCAAGCGTTATGGGCGACTACATCCCTGCCAAACTGAGCTTTGACGAGGGCGAGAACCTTGTTACAATGGTGCCCACCACCGACTATAGCGGCTATATGATGTTCTTCTTCGAGAACGGCAAGGCTGCAAAGGTGCCGATGAAAGCCTACGAGACCAAGACCAACCGCAAAAAGCTGGCAAAGGCATATTCCGCAAAATCGCCGCTCATCGCCGCACTTTTCATCAGCGAGGACTGCGATATCCTCCTGAGAAGCTCCACAGGTCACGCACTGGTGTTCAACACAGCAATGATACTCCCAAAAACTACCCGTGACTCACAGGGCGTTCAGGTAATGACGCTCCGCAAAAAAGGACTTCTCGCCACCGCTTCACTCATCACCGACGACGAAAAGGAAAGCCTCGAAAAGTACCGCTCCAAGAGCGTCCCCGCAGCAGGTAAACCTGCAAAAGAACTGGGAGAAACTAATCAGCTTACCTTTGAGTAAGTCCTTACTCTATTGGGGAAAACCCTTTTGAAAAAGGGTTCTCGCTAACAGCGACCTGTCCCCTCTGTCAGCTACGCTGACATCTCCCCACCCCGTGGGGAGTCTGCCCCAAACCCCTTTCCTAAAACTTTCATTATTAAATTTTTGCCCCTGATAGGGCGCACCGAAGTATTTCCAGATTCGGAAGTTGTACAGTGCGCCCTATCAGGGGCAAAAATTTTAACACAGAAAGTCTTTGGAAAGGGGGTTCGGGGGAAGAACCTTTCCTCAGAAAGGTTTTCCCCCG
>JAFVBU010000302.1 GCA_017479805.1 Ruminococcus sp. | reverse complement strand
CATTACCGCCCCCCGAATTGTAACAGCGAGCGAAAGCAGAGTAAAAGCTCCGCAGAGAGTAAGCGAGTTTACGAGCGAAGCGTGATATGCGGTCGAGCCGGCGTCAGCTCGTCCCCTACATTACCGCCCCCGAATTGTAACAGCGAGCGAAAGCAGAGTAAAAGCCTCGCATAGACTGAACGAGCTTGCGAGTGGGAGCGTGATATGCGGTCGAGCCGGCGTCAGCTCGAAATAGCACATTATGTCATTAAAATAGTAAGATATTGCATTGTTTTTTTGAAATTTTTGTTGTATAATGTATAATAGGAAAATGTAGGGCGGTACATTTCGGGTACTGCCACGGATGAAAAAGGATGAGTAAAGGAACTTGTCCGGTACAAGTCCACATTCAGGAGGGATATTAAATGTTTGGAAAAAACAGAAAGATCGCTGTCATGGCTTCGGCTCTTATGGCTGTATGTTCGGCAGCAGGGGCAGTCCCACAGATGGGACTGCTCACAGCAAAGGCAGCAGGCGTTATCGCTTTCCCCGGTGCGGTAGGCGGCGGTAAGTACGCTACAGGCGGACGTGGCGGCGAGGTAGTCCACGTTACCAACCTCAACGACAGCGGAGCAGGCTCTTTCCGTGACGCTGTCAGCAAGCCGAACCGTATCGTAGTGTTCGACGTAAGCGGCACTATCGAGCTGAAAGGCAATATTCTCTGCTCCAACAATATCACCATTGCAGGACAGACAGCCCCCGGAGGTTCGGGTATCACGCTGAAAAACTACAAGATGGGTATGTCGGGTGACAATATTATCTGCCGGTATATCAGCTCTCGCCCGGGTCCCTATGCTTCGACTTCTTCGGGAAATGACGCATGGGGCGGCGCAAAGGGCTCTAACTCCATCATCGACCACTGTTCTATGGGCTGGACCACCGACGAGCAATGGGGACTTTACTCCAACAACCTCAACTATACCGTCCAGTATTCCGTGCTCGGCCCTGCTGATTCGTGGGGCGGTCACAAAAAGGGTCTCCACGGCTTCGGAATCATGCTCGGCAAGGGCGACCTTACCTTTGACCACAACCTCATCATCCACAACGTTTCCAGAAACTTCCGTGGAAAAGTGCCCGATCAGTATGTTGCGGACTTCACCAACAATATCATCTACGACTGGGGATATCAGACGACCTACGGCACTATCGGTCACCTCAACTACGTCAACAATACCCTTAAAGCAGGCAATTCCACCACAGGCGGCTACCACTGGATGTACGTGGACAGCTCCACAAAGCCCCAGAATTTCAAGGTGTACTGTGCAGGCAACCGCATGATAAACAAGGACGGCTCTGTCAACGGTATAACCAACAATAACTGGGACGGCGTTACTGTCAAGGAAAGCATCGGAATTACCAAGAACGACTTGTACAGCGCTTCGCCTTTCCCGATAAATATTAACGGCGAGAACGTTTCCACAGCCACCACCTGCGAAAGTGCGGCGGCTTCCTACGACCACGTTATCAGCTTCGCAGGAAACGGAATCTCTCCCGAAAAGCGTACCGCCATCGACAGACAGTGTGCTGACGAGACAAAGAACGGAACAGGTCAGTGCAGCGGTACTGCGGCATTCGACAGCTCCGAGGCTAATCTTACAAAGTATAACATCAAGTGCGGTGTGACCTACACCTATCCGTCGGCAGTCCTCAAAAAGGAGATAACCGATACCGATAACGACGGTATGGACGATAACTGGGAGCTTGCCCGTGGTCTTGACCCGTCAGACCCTACCGATACCAACGGCGACTACTGCGGTCAGGGCTACACCAACATCGAATACTACATCAATGACCTGACAGTAGATTCGTTCCCGTCAGGCGTTGTGAAGCTCTCACCCGAAAGCGATACTCCTGCGCCGACCGTTCCTGCACAGTCTGCATTCGAGACCATCGAAGCCGAGGACTTTTCCTCACAGGAGGGCATAAAGGCTGAGGAACAGGAAAACGGCGTGAAGAATATCGGCTTTGTGGAGAATGGCGATTGGCTCATGTATAAGAAAGTGGACTTCGGTGAGGGCGCTAACTCCTTCAAAGCTGTAGTTTCGGGCAATGCGGCTTCTATCGAGATATACAAGGGCACAATGAGCGGCACTCCTGCGGCTACGGTGAAATTCAGCGGCACAAGCGGATTCAGCGACTATCAGGAAATAAGTTGGAATATCCCGACCATCACGGGTGTCGGTGACCTTTACATAAAGTTCACAGGCGGCGAGGGCTATCTGCTGAATATGGACAAATTCGTGTTCGGCAAGGACAGGATACCTCTTAGCGGCGAGCTTTTCAAGGATGTTCAGGTATCATCGGAGGCAAATCCAAATAGCTGGGCAATAGGCAAGGATGTCAAGGTCGGCTCGAAGATATTCGGTGACAGAGATTTCGGCATCGCACAGCTCCAGTCCAACCTTGAGGGCGGCGAGATACTTATGACCTCATGCGACGCAAAGGGCGCATCAGGCGATGTTGCTACATTTGTTGCAGGCAAGGATATGAGCCTTTATGTGTGCCTTGACAGCCGTGTGGAGGACGTTCCCGAATGGCTTGGTGACTATGTGCTTATGAGAAGCCTTTTCACCTCCGACAACGACGTTACCTTTGCGGTATATCAGAAGAATGTCAAGGCAGGGGACAAGGTGACACTTGGCGGTAACGGTCAGACCTATATGTGCGTGAACTATACAGTTCTTGCGGTAGAAAATTCTGAGGTCGAACCGCCTGTTGCAGAGCCTGTTGTGGGCGATATCGACAATGACGGCGAGGTTAATACAGCCGATCTGGTGCTGATACAGAAATATCTCCACGGTCTGGGCGGACTTGACGAGGAGCAGTGCGGACGTGCTGACCTGAGCAAGGACGGAGTTATCGACGTATTCGACCTCATAGCCCTGAGAAAGCAGCTTCTCACAAAATAACAGCTTACTACTACAAATTTGGTGTGTTGATAAAGCAAAAGAGCGGACGCAATGTCCGCTCTTTTGCGAGCTGACGCCAGCTCGACCGCATATCACGCTCCCACTCGCAAAGCTCGTTCAGTCTCTGCGAGGCTTTTATTCTGCTTTCGCACACTGTTACAAATGAGGGGCGGTGGTGTAGGGGCGCACATTGTGCGCCCGTGCCTTTACGCTGAAATTTACATGAATCCATTGTAGGGGCGGATATCATCCGCCCGTTGGTTATTACAAATTTTGTGGCAACAATTGGTAGGGGAGGGCGCCCTCGCCCTCCCGAGGGTTACAATAAAACTTGCGGTTATCATCTGTAGGGAACGCCGCTTTCGGCGTTCCACAAGTCACATAAAATGCTGCGCCGTTCCTTACAGATCGATTATTCTAATCAACAAAATTGAATCCCGTGAGGTGTAGGGGCGCTTTCCGAGCGCCCGTGCCGTTCACGTAAAATATCCTGAACCAATTTGTAGGGGCGCACATTGTGCGCCCGTTGTTTTGGTATTGTTTGTATTGTTTGTGACTACGGTATTCTATCCATATTTGTACGATATCCTAACGGGCGCTCGGAAAGTGCCCCTACTACTTTCTACTTTCTGACTTCTGTTTTCTGCAAGCAAAAAATACTTTACATCAGCGATTTAATGTGGTATAATATATTTAGTCAATTGCTCCCCCAACTAAACTTTGCCAAAAAGGCGAAGTCAGAAAGGAAATTTATCAAGGAAGGAAAACGCAGGAATGCTTACGCATTTCAAGTTTTTCTGACGCAGAGAAATTTTCTTTATGGCGAGCATTTGACGGCAAAGTTTAGTTGGGGGAGCAATATAATAACAGGAGGAATTCAATATGTCTAAAGTCAGAATTGGTATTGCAGGCTACGGCAATCTCGGTAAGGGTGTTGAGCTGGCAATAAGACAGAATGATGATATGGAGCTGGTGGGCATCTTCACAAGACGTGACCCATCCACAGTAAAGCCGCTCACAGACGGTGTAAAGGTCTACAAGCTGGACGAGGCAAAGTCTATGGCTGATGCTGTTGACGTTATGATAATCTGCGGAGGAAGCGCAACTGATCTTCCAAAGCAGACACCTGAGCTCGCTCAGTATTTCAACGTTATCGACAGCTTCGATACTCACGCAAGAATACCCGAGCACTTTGCAAACGTTGACAAGGCTGCAAAGGAAAGCGGTCACCTTGCTTTCATCTCACTGGGCTGGGATCCGGGTCTTTTCTCACTGAACAGACTTTATGCAGAGTCCATTCTCCCCAACGGCAAGAGCTACACTTTCTGGGGCAGAGGCGTAAGTCAGGGTCACTCCGACGCTATCCGCAGAGTTGAGGGCGTTAAGCGTGGCATACAGTACACTGTTCCGATAGAGTCTGCTATGGAAGCTGTAAGAAGCGGCAGCCAGCCTGAGCTCACCACCCGTCAGAAGCACCTGAGAGAGTGCTGGGTAGTTGCCGAGGAGGGCGCTGACAAGGCTAAGATCGAGAACGATATCAAGACCATGAAGAACTACTTCGATGAGTACGATACCACAGTAAACTTCATCACTGAGGAAGAATTCGACGCAAAGCACAACACTATGCCTCACGGCGGCTTCGTAATGAGAAGCGGTCTCACAGGCGACGGCGAAAAGACACACCAGATGATAGAGTATTCACTGAAGCTGGAGTCAAATCCTGAGTTCACAGCAAGCGTACTTATCTGCTTTGCAAGAGCACTGGCAAGACTGAAGGCAGAGGGAGCAACAGGCTGCAAGACAGCATTCGACATCGCACCTGCATATCTCTCACCCCTTTCAGGAGAAGAACTTCGTGCACATATGCTTTAATAAAAAAGAGGGACGCTCAGCGCCCCTTTTTTTAATGCGTAATTTTTTAATTCATAATGCATAATTATAGGTGTTCGCTAACGCTCACAGATTTAATAATTTAAATCTGTCCACGAAGCGGAAACCATCAATTACGCATTACGAATTACGCATTTTTAAAAATTATGCATTATGCATTATGAATTATGAATTAACAATTGGCAGTTCCACAGTAAAAGCCGTTCCTTTGTCGGGAGTGCTTTCTACACGGATATTGCCGCCCATGTGCATTACGGAATGCTTTACGATAGAAAGTCCAAGTCCCGTGCCTTTTATCTTCCGTGAACGGCTTTTGTCGCCACGGTAGAAACGCTCGAATATGCGCTCCTGCTGTTCCTTTGGTATGCCTATACCCGTATCCTTTACGGTTATGACCGCATTTTTTCGGCTCTCACCAACAGTCACCGCAAGACTGCCGTTCTGCTTGTTGTACTTTATTCCGTTGTCGCAGATATTGTACAGCATTTCAGTAAACATATTCCTGTCAGCCTTTACGTTCACGCTTCCGCCGTCCAGCGAGAGCGTGACATTTTTTTCTGAGGCATTATGCTCCAGTCTCCTGAGCACCTCGCCTGCAATGCTGTAAACGTCCAGTATCTCGGGTTCTTCCGCCGCCGTTCCCTCGTCCAGCTTTGAAAGAGCGATGGTGTCACTGACCAGTGATATGAGCCGTTCAGCCTCGTTCCTGATGTTCTCGCCGAAGCCTGCAACGTCCTCGCTTTTCACCATTCCGCTTGAAAGCATATCCGATATGCCGTAGATAGTGGTCAGCGGTGTTTTAAGTTCGTGGGACACATTTGCAGTGAACTCACGGCGCATAGTTTCCAGCTTGTTCTTTTCGGTGACGTCCATGATGAACACCACAACTCCGCATACAAGCTCCATGCTTTTTGCAGGGCTTGCTATTATGCCACGTTCGCCGCTTCCCGTGCGAATGACACATTCCGAGCGTCTGCCGCCAAGAGCGTCGATAACGCATTTCCTGAACTGCTCCGAATTGTTCATGCCGTAGATATTATGTCCCGAGGTGAATGCCGACGAGCCGAGAAGCTCAGCAGAAGCAGGGTTATAGGACATAACGTTCAGCTTCTGGTCGGCGATAACTATTCCCTCGCTCATGCTCCCGATGATGAGGTCGAGCTGTTCCTTGTTCTGTTTCAGCTCGTCAAGCTGATGCCCCACCTTTGCATTCTGGGTGCGGAGCTTGTTAAGGAGCGGTTCAAGCTCACGGTAACTGCTGTCCGTGTGGGGATCGTCAAGGTCTATCTCGTTGATAGGTCGGACTATCTTCCGTGAGATGACCATAGCCGCAGCGACCGAGAAAAGCGCCGCCGCCGCAAGAATGAGGATTATAGAGCCGAGCATATTGACCATCTGTGCGATGATGGAGCGGTGAAGTCCCGAAACACGTATGACACTTCCGTCTGACAGCTTCAGCGCATAGTTCAGGGTGGAATGCATGATGGTGGCGGAATATCGGGAAGAACTGCCGTTGCCGTTTTCAAGGGCGTCCCTTACCTCCTGACGGTCGGAGTGATCCTCCATGAGCTGTGGGTCTTTTACGGAGTCGAAAATGACCTTTCCCCCCGGGGATATCCACGTAACACGCAGTCCCTCGTCAAAATCAGTCTCGTCCAGATACCGTCCGCCGCCCTGTTCCACACCCGAGGCGATAAGCTCGGCATTCCGCCGCAGTCCGTTGACAGTTTCCTCCTCGGAGAAGCCGTTCATGAGTATGGTGATGAAAAAAAGCGTCATGAGCACTGCAAATCCCGTAGAAAGCAGGATACTCCGCATAATTTTATGTGTCATCGGCTTTTTCACCTGCCTTGTAGCCCACGCCACGTATGGTCTGTATCAGCTCACCACAGCCGCCCAGCTTTGAGCGGAGAGTACGGATGTGCACATCCACCGTTCTGCTCTCTCCCGAGAAATCATAGCCCCATATCTTTTTCAGCAGCTCGTCACGGGAAATGACCTCGCCCTTGTGCCGCAGGAGATACAGGAGCATATCGTACTCTTTGAGTGTCAGCAGAACAGGCTGTTCGCCTGCAAAGACCTCATGCTTCACAGGGTAGACCGTAAGCTGTCCGAGGGATATCTTTTCCCCCGATGAGCCGCCGCTTCTCCGCAGCAGAGCCTTTATGCGTGAGATAAGCTCCTTTGTGCCGAACGGCTTTGGTATGTAGTCGTCAGCACCGCCGTCCAGTCCCTCTACCTTGTCGGCTTCGCTTCCGAGGGCGGTGAGCATGATAATGGGCAGCTCGGCGGTATCGGGGGAGCTTCTCAGCCTTTGCAGAACAGCCATGCCGTCCGTTTCGGGAAGCATCCTGTCCAGCAGAACAAGCTCGGGGAGAGAGTCCTCCACAGCTTTGAAGAAGTCCGAGGGATACTCGAACCCCACAGCTTCAAATCCCGAGCTGTTGAGGGCATACACCACAAAATTGCGTATCCCCTCGTCGTCTTCAAGTAAATATATCATTTATATCTCCTTTTTTAAATCAGAAATTGAGAATTGAGAATGGAGAATTGAGAATGTAGGGGCGGATATTATCCGCCCGTGAGGTCACGATGCGATTTTTGATTACCATTTGTAGGGAACGCCGCACTTGACACGTGCCCTTCAATGTTCTAATCGTATTTGTTGCGTGAGACACGGGGCGATGTAGGCATCGCCCCCTACTACTTTCTGATTACTAACAACTAAATATAGGCTTGCTTTTTAAGTAAAGCGGAAATAGTTCTGCCAACTATGGCGAGGTAGTTGATATCGGTGACTGCCCACTTCTTGAATCTGCCGATATAGCAGAAAGAGATAACTCCCTTTACTATGCTGTCCTCGGTGATGAGATACTGCACAGCTCCGCCGATATTCTGCTCCATCAGCTTCATGAAAGCGTTGTCGTCACGTCCCTCAAGCTCGTTCACGTTGTCGATAACGAACACTCCGTCACCTGTGAAGCGGTCGGCATAGCCGTTCTCGAAAAGATAGGATGCGTCACGGGACACGGCATTTCCGCAGCTCAGTATAAGGCTCATATCGCCCCCTGCAAATACGCATACATCGTCAAGGGAGAAGCCTGCACGTACCTGCTCTAAGAGCACCGAAAGGTCGGGGATACGTCCCATAACGAGATTTTCCGCAAGCTGTCCCACAAAGTCCAGCTTCTCCGAAGCCTCGCCACGGCTGCTGAGCATTGCGGTTCGTCCGCCCATATCCTTTGCGACTGCGCCGTGCTTGCCGATATCGTAGATAACATAGCGGTTCTGACCCTTTTCCTGTGCGATCATAAGCGCCTTTTCAGCCTGCATGATAAGCTCGTCGTAGTCGGAGCTGTCCGCAGGGTAGCCCGAGATTCCCATAGAACAGGTGATATGCACACCGTTTGCCTTATCGTCAAAGGCAGTCTCGGTATTTGTCCTTATGGCACGGAGAACACCTCGCAGATCCTCCTCGTCACGGATATCCTCCAGAACTATCAGATAGCTGCCTGCATTTATCCTGCCTGCAATGCCACGTGTGCCGATTTCTTTCTTGATTATCTGTGCGGTCTTGTAGATGACCTCGTCCCCGAAAAGATGCCCTAAACTGCTGTTCAGCTCGGCATAGTTGTCGAGGGTGACCATGACCAGCTCTACATTATATGCAGGCTTGGCAGAGATAATATCCTCCGCATAGGAGGTTATGGAACGCTTGTTGAGAAGTCCCGACACAGGGTCACGGTTTGCTTCAAGGGCGAGGTTTACGTCCTTGCCACGGTGGTGGGCGCTGACCACTGAGATAACTCCCACGGCTTTCTTGCTGTCGGGAGAGTCGTAGCGTGTGATACCCCTGAAAAGGTACATTTCCTTAGTTCTGCCCTCGGTGAGCAGTGAGGTCTCGAATTCGTAGTCGAACCTGTAGACACCGTTCCTGATATCCCTGCAAAGGCTGTTGAAGGGTTCGAGGTGACGGGAGAGGACATAGCCCTTGTCTACGGCACTTTTCTGCCATTTGTCAAGCCTCTCGTCGAACAGCATGACCTCACGGCACAGGTCGAACATGAATATCCTGATATGCTCTGTCTCAAAGCTGTACTCAAAGGCAAGGTCGCTCGAAAGCCCGAGAAAGCTGCGGTAGTCCGAGAGCCTGCGCTGTCTGAGGTAGCCTTGTGATTCAAGGGAGAGGATATCGCTGAAGGTTATGTCATATATCGGCTCGTCGCCGCCTGTTCTGCGGACAGAAGCCGATATCCAGCGGAGAAGTCCGTTTATGCCACGCATACGTATAACTGTATGGGAAGTGCCGTTCAGCTCGGCATCGTGGAGACATTCCTCCATTCGTGGGAAGTCGTTGGGGTCGATGGTACGTTTTATGGAGTAGGTCACATCGTTGCCGAAGTAGCTGAAAAAGGTCTCGTCGGCGCTCTGAGTGTGGAAGCTGCCGTCCACCGAGACTCTGCCTATATTGTAAAGTTTTTCGCTGAATAGTTCGTTATTCAAGCAATGCACTCCTTTCACCGAAATTTGCTTTACTCCAATTATACCATGCTGAACGCCCGATGGTCAAGTTTAATTCAGTAATTAGTGTGTGAGTGTATTAGTGTAATAGTGTATAAGTGATCAGTTTTAGGTGGCAGGTGTCAGGTGGCAGGTTGTAGGGGCGGATATTATCCGCCCGTTTGGTCACGATGAGATTTGCGGTTACCATTTGTAGGGGACGGCGTCCCGACGTCCCGTTCCATACATATACTCGGCGCTACAGCAAAATATCCATAAATGCTTGTATAAATTCCAAATAACTGCGTCAAACTTTCTCACCATACGAAAGTATGCTTTCAAAAGTTTTCCTTGTTCTTTGAAATTTCTACGGCGCATTTTCTGT
>JAFVBU010000301.1 GCA_017479805.1 Ruminococcus sp. | reverse complement strand
GCTTCTCTATCTTCTCCATCGCTGAATGGTGCCTCTGGGACGCTCAGGACGACTGCACAAACTTCCAGAGAAACTTCTCTACAGGTCGTGTTGAGATAGAGGGTTCAACTATCTACCACGTAACTGAGTACAGAGACAGACGTAACCACTACGCTTTCTATACAGTTAACGATACTATCGACGGCTACGATACAGACCGTGACTCTTTCCTCGGCAGCATCTACAACGGCTGGGACAACCCTGAGACCGTTCTGGCTGACAAGCCTTCCAACTCTTTTGCTGACGGCTGGTCACCTGTTGCTTCACACTACAAGAAGGTAACTCTTGCTCCAGGCGAGTCAAAGACTCTCATCTATATCCTCGGCTACGCTGAGAACCCACAGGACAAGAAGTTCGCTGACAAGAAGCCTGAGAACCTCCTTACAAGAGAGACATGGGTACTCAACAAGGAAAAGGCTTATGCTATGATCGAGAAGTACAACACTCCCGAAAAGGTAGCAGCAGGTCTTGAGGAGCTCCGCAGCACATGGAACGATCTCCTCTCCATCTTCAATGTTCATACTCCTGACGACAAGGTAGACAGAATGGTAAATATCTGGAACCAGTATCAGTGTATGGTTACTTTCAACCTTTCACGTTCCGCTTCATACTTCGAGAGCGGTATCGGTCGTGGAATGGGCTTCCGTGACTCAAATCATGATATCCTCGGCTTCGTACACCAGATCCCTGAGCGTGCAAGAGAAAGACTTATCGACATCGCTTCCACACAGCTTTCAGACGGCGGCTGCTATCACCAGTATCAGCCTCTCACAAAGAAGGGCAACGCTGATATCGGCGGCGACTTCTCTGACGATCCGCTGTGGATGATACTCTCCGTTTCCGCTTATATCAAGGAAACAGGCGACTGGGGCATTCTCGATGCTGACGTTCCTTTCGATGACGATCCGAACGGCAAGCACACAATGCTCGAACACCTCAACGTTTCATTCTACCACATTGTCAACAACCTCGGTCCTCACGGTCTCCCACTGGCTATGAGAGCTGACTGGAACGACTGTATCAACCTTTCCTGCTTCTCCGATACTCCCGGTGAGAGCTTCCAGACCTATACAAACCCGAAGTTTGCAGCAGAGGGCGGCTACTCAAAGGTTGCTGAGTCTGCATTCGTTGCAGCACTGTTCACATACACAGGTCCTGCTTACGTTGGTATCCTCCGGCATATCGGCAAGGCTGATGAAGCTGCTAAGGCTCAGGCTGAGATCGACAAGATGAAGAAGAACGTTATGGAATCCGCTTTCGACGGTGACTGGTTCATCAGAGCTTACGACGCAAACGGCGAGAAGATGGGCTCAAAGGAGTGCGAGGAAGGAAAGATCTTCATCGAACCACAGGGCTTCGCTGTTATGTCTGAGATCGGTAAGGACGTTGGAGCTGATATCAAGACTCTCAACTCCATAGACAAGTACCTCAACTGCGAGTACGGTCTTGTTCTCAACAACCCTGCATTCACAAAGTACTACGTTCAGTACGGCGAGATTTCCACATACCCCGGCGGTTACAAGGAGAACGCAGGTATCTTCACACACAACAATGCTTGGATAATCTGTGCTGAGGCTTACGCAGGCAGAGGTGACAAGGCATTCGAGTACTACAGCAAGATCGCTCCTGCTTTCACAGAGGAGACTTCCGATATCCACAAGACAGAGCCTTATGTATACGGTCAGATGATCGGCGGTAAGGACGCAAAGAACTTCGGACAGGGCAAGAACTCATGGCTCACAGGTACTGCTGCATGGAACATGGTAGCTATTTCCCAGTACATCCTTGGTGTACAGCCTGATTTCGACGGTCTGAGAGTTGACCCGTCCATCCCTGCTGCATGGGACGGCTTCACAGCAACACGTAAGTTCCGTGGCGCAACCTACAACATCACAGTCAAGAACCCCGACCACGTAAACAAGGGCGTAAAGGCTATGACAGTTGACGGCAAGGCTGTTGACGGCTGCATTATCCCTGTTTCAGAGAGCGGTAATCACGAAGTTGTTATTACACTTGGTAAGTAATTTAACTGAATAATAATCAAGGGCACGCCGATACATTGTTGTCGGCGTGCTGTTTTATAAGGGGGCATTTATATGTTTGGTAAATTTTTCTATCAGATTTGGTTGACCAAAAATAAAATCGTGTTTGAACTGAAAGTAATCGGATACGGTATTGACTACCTTATATTCAAACATTTTTACTATGATAAATACTATAAAGATAATGATGACGTAATGTAAAGTCTGCCAATTTTGTCTTGTTCTGCAATTTGCAGGAAACGATGATATCGGCATTCCACGTTAGCTGTATGATATGCAAAAAGGGCGCTCGGAAAGCGCCCCTACAAGCTGGCGTCAGCTTGACCATACTCACGCTTCGCTCGTAAACTCGCTTACTCTCTGCGGAACTTTTACTCTGCTTTCGCACGCTGTTATTAAATATGGTTGTAGGTCGTGTTATATTATTTGTATGGCACGGGCGGATGATATCCGCCCCTACAATTGGATTCACGTTATTTCATTCGTAAGGCGTGGAAAGCCGACTGCCCTAACCGCAGAGAGTGAACGAGCTTGCGAGTGGGAGCGTGGACGTGGTCGAGCTGACGTCAGCTCGTTATGTATATTGCACTAAAGCAAGACAAGTATTTTTACGGCAAAATGACCAACTGCGCCCTTGACTTTTCCCGGAAACATGGTATAATATATATAAGTGTATGCGTTTCGCAGCAAAACCACAAGGAGGGATATTTTTGAGCGGAAAAATGGAGCAGAGTCAGAAAAAATTCTACAATATTCTTGTGAACGGCGGCTCTAAAGATAACCTGATCGTATACGAAATGATGAAATATATCCCCGACGATTTTTCGGGAAAACTGCTGGAAATTCCTGCAAATGGCTCAAAGGCGGTGTGCGGTAAGTTCGCCAAGCTGAAAAATGCGGATATCACCTGTGTTGACAAGGACAGTGATGTTCTGGAAAATTTAAGCAAAACTTTTGCCGACCGCAAAATCAGTTCCGTTAAAACAGTTGTCGAAAATATAGACGATAAACTCAGCTTTGAAGATAATACATTTGACATAGTGCTGAGTATCAACGGATTCGATAAGTTCGCAAAAAAAGACCGTGCCATCAGCCAGACCCTGAGAGTGCTGAAAAAGGGCGGACTGCTCATCGCCAGCTTCTACACAGAGGGGCACTCAAAGCTGACCGACTGGCAGGTAAAGCAGAAGCTGGTGAAAAGCGGCATACTCGTTCCGCCGTTCTACACTGCAACATCGGTGCAGACCACTTTCGGGGAGATCTACGAGATAAAGCATTTCCATGAGGTCGGCTCGATGGTTTATTTCTGCGCTGTGAAGAAATAATTTTTTCAATAAAAAGCCCAGCTCATTGTGAATGAGATTTGTTCCCATCCACACTTGAATTTGGGCTTTTGCCATGCTATAATATATTAAATCCTCAATACATATGGGTTTAATAGAATTACAAGGAGGCTTTAATATGCCAAAGGTACGCACAAACCATTCTTCTGACACGAAATTGAGACTTATTGTTATGACAGGACTTTTTGCGGCGATAACCTATGTGTTCACCGCTTATCTTCACATTCCGTCAGGCGCAGGCTATACCCACGCAGGCGACGGAGTTATATATCTTGCGGCTTGTTTGCTCCCTGCACCCTATGCGGCTGCGGCAGGTGCTATAGGCGGCGCTCTTGCTGACGGACTTTCAGGCTACGCAGTCTGGATGCCTGCTACTATCGTTATAAAAGCCGTAACAGCGCTGTTTTTCTCGAATAAGACTGAGAAGATAGTTAATCTGAGAAATATTTTCGGTATCGTTCCGTCTTTGATAGTCTGCATTGTTGGATATGCGCTTTATGAGGGAACGGTCATGACTAAGGGATTTTCGTCAGCAGCAATATTGGCGGCTTTGGGACAGATACCGTCGTATTGTGTGCAGGTGTTGGCGAGCTCGGTGCTGTTTATTGTGACGGGAATCGCACTGGACAGAGCAGGAATAAAGAAAAAATTATTAAAATAAAAAAAGCGGCGCAGCCGCCAAACACCGGGAGTCCAGAGGGTTCACAACCCTTTGGCAGGAGGTGAGCGAGGAGGGCAGAGCCCTCCTAACAAAGCAGTGAGACAAGCGAAGCGTAGGTCTCACGGACGCTCCATAAGAAATAACGGTCAAGCCGAATTTAGTAACCTATACTATCATCGGCTTGACCGCTTTTTGTTATTTTTTTCTGTTTTGCTTCATATACTTTTAAAAAAAGGAGCATTACCATGACCGATACTACCGAATCCCTTCTCGAACAATACGATGATGCCAAAAGCCGAAAACTCGATGATATCATAGCCACGCAAGCTGTTATCTGCGTTCTTTTGGCGGCGGCACTGTTCGTACTGAACCTGTTTTACCCCGATATTGCCAAAGAATTATTTGACAGGCTGAAAAACTGCATGGACGACACAGCCTTCACTCTGCCTAATCCCCTTGATATTCTCATTTCGTATCTTCAAAGCCGATAAATTCCCGAAAATACGGGTTGACTTCACATTTCTGCTGCTCATCGCCCTGCTTTTTCTGCTCCGTGACCGCAAAAATGTGCTGGATATCCTGCTGGTCTGCGGTCTGCACGAATGGGGACATTTAGCGGCAATGGCGGCTTTCGGAGTGAAACTGCGTGCAGTTCACCTCAGCGGCTTCGGCATAAGGATGATAACGAAAAAAAGCGGTACTGAGCCGCTTCTGAAAAGTATCGTTATTCTGCTGTCGGGTCCTGCGGTGAATCTGTTGCTGTTCCTGCTCATGGGGAGAAAAGTCCCCGAAACGGCTATGTTGAGCCTCGGAGCGTGCCTGTACAATCTGCTACCGTTCAGTCAGCTTGACGGGGGAGCGGTGCTGGAGCTTCTCATCTCGGGGAGCGTTCACGAATATGCGCTGAGAATGGCTCTGAGACTGCTCAGAATGGCTTTATTTGCCCTTTCGGCGGTGTTGGTGTATTGCTATGGGTACGCATTACTGCCGCTGTCAGGAGCGATATTTGCCCTTTGTATTTCGGAGCGGCAGTCACATAGTCCGTAACGTCGGACTACTTGTCACGCAGAGAGTTGCTGAGCCTTGTTTCCAGTGTTTCCCGAAATTCGGGATTGGGGCATTTGGAAATAAGCCCACGGTAGCGCTGTACGCTTTCGGCATCATCAAGAGCGAGGGGCACGGTCTCTATCACGTGGAGCAAGTTCCAGTTCAGGTCGCAGCAATCATCGGAAAACAGCGTGATGACAGCCTCTGCTTCCTCGTATGTCAGGGGCTCATCCGCATATATCAGTGAATCGTACCTGTTGAATTCCTCGTCTGACATATCGTCGTCATTCGGTATTTTTCCGAGTTTTGCCAGTTCGATAATATTTTCTTTCATTTTTTCACCTTCTTAGTTGGAGCGAACAAAATATGAAATATATCCGAGGGGCGGAAAATATCCGCCCCACAGAAAATAATTGAAATTTAGCCCCACTTTTGTAACAGCGTGCGAAAGCAGACTTGCGTCCCCGTACAGAGTAAGGCGCTTGCGCCGAAGCGTGATATGCGCCCGCCCACTCGGCGGTTAGCCGTCGATGGAGAGCATGGAGAAATCGCCGAATTCACTGTCGTCGTACTCAAATTCAATTATGTGCATACTGTCAAGGGAATGATCGGTGTAGGTCACTGTCTGAGTGCCGATGTCAATGAGCGGTATTCCAAGTCCGCTCTTTATCTGGTCGGGGGTCAGCTCTCCGAAATAATCGGATATTCCCTCGTCTGTCAGAAACTGTGCAACATCGTCCAGCTTCTTTGTGTAGTTCTCCGCAACTGTCTTTGCAAGCTCCTCAAAGCCGTCAACTACCTCGTCACAGGTGATTATGGCATTGCCGAGATCCACGGTGTAAAGCTCCAGATCCTTGTTGTATTCAAACATACGATCCCTCCTTTACAGGCTTGCGTGTGCGGCTATGCGGTATATCTCAATGATATCGTTGGAAGAAAGCTGTACGAAACCGCCTGTTCTGCCGTTGCCGATTCCGAGCTTCTCAACCAGCTTCGGAATATCCTCCTCTTTTGCGCCAAGCTCCTCAAAGTTGATGGGCAGACCGATGTAGCTGAGGAAGCTCCTGAAGCACTGTATTCCCTCTAAAGCCGTAAGCTCGGGGTCGATGAAGTTCATCTCACAGCCCCAGATACGGACAGCCGCCTGTGCAAAACGCATTATATCGTGCTTGTATACAAATTCCATCCATGCAGGCATGATAACTGCAAGACCTGCACCGTGAGCGCAGTCGTAGAGTGCGGAAAGCTCATGCTCGATAGCGTGGCTGTTCCAGTCCTGACTTCTGCCGACACCAACAATGTCATTGTGAGCAACAGTTCCTGCCCACATTATATTAGCTCTTGCCTCGTAGTTGCCGGGATCGGCGATAACACGGGGAGTTTCCTTTATCATGGTCATGAGCACCGCTTCACAAAGGCGGTCGGTTATCTCGACCTCACGGGTGTTGGTGAAGTATCTCTCGAATACGTGAGCCATGATATCTGCCGCTCCGCAGGCTGTCTGGAATGCAGGGAGCGAACAGGTAAGCTCGGGGTTGAGTATGGAGAATTTCGGGCGGAGAAGGTCTGAGCCGACGTCACGCTTGAGCCATCCGTCCTCCTTTGTGACAACAGATGCGCCTGAGCCCTCGCTGCCTGCTGCTGCGATGGTAAGGATAGTTCCCACAGGGAGAGCCTTCTCAACTGTCTTGCCTGTGCCGTAGAAGTCCCAGAAATCCCCGTCATAAGGCACACCGAGGGCGATAGCCTTTGAGGAGTCAATACACGAACCGCCGCCGACGGAGAGGATGAAGTCAACATTTTCCTTGCGGCAAAGCTCGATTCCCTCATAGATAAGGGTATCACGTGGGTTTGGCTTTACGCCGCCCAGCTCAACAAACGGGATGCCGCTGTCGGTGAGGACTTCCTTTACACGGTCGAGAAGTCCCGATTTTATGGCAGATTTTGAACCATAGTGGAGAAGTACCTTAGTACCGCCGTATTTTTTGACCATTTCGCCTGCCTGAGATTCGGTCTCCTTGCCGAAAATGAACTCTGTAGGGCTGTAGAACTGAAAATTATCCATATATAATATCTCTCCTTTTTATGGCATTTTGCCGTTGATTTATTCGGGTAAATAATATTTTAGGCGGTCGGTAATGGCTGGGCGTTTGTGTAATTGCCCCGAACCACAACCACAAATTCTGTCAAGATCGCCATGTATGGCGCTTGTTTTGGTCTTGACTGAATTTGTGGTTGTGGTATTATCAGCAATTGCGAACGCCGTATGTCTGAAAAACCGTCCAAAATTTACATACCCATTTATCTCAGAGCGTCTATAGCGCTCTCGTATACTGAAATAACTTTATCGCACCATTTGTCAAATTCCTCGTCCTCCGTCTGTAATTCGGGATGTGCGAGGATATTTTCAATGGTGCTGCGGATACCCTGATCTGCACGGACTGCGGCTGTGAAATCGGGGACTGCACGTTTTATCTTTGAATTGTCGAACACCACTGTATTTGCCTTATCGCCGATGAGAGTTCCCTCAAAATCATACGGACCGATGGCATTGAGAAAGTCTGACGGTATATGGCAGGCTTTCAGCGGAACGCCCAGTGTATCGGCGATTATGCCGTATATCTGATCCCATGTAAGGCTTTCGTCAGATGTTATATGGAAAGCCTGACCGATGGCGTGGATATTGCCGACGAGACCGCAGTAAGCCTTTGCAAAGTCGGTGTTATGCGTTATTGTCCAGAGAGAAGTGCCGTCGCCGTGGATGATGACCTTTTTGCCGTCCATCATGCGCTTGATGACCTGCCAGCTTCCCTTGTCGCCGTGAACCCCGAGAGGAACAGAACGCTCGTCGTAGGTGTGGCTGGGGCGGACTATGGTCACGGGAAAGCCGTTCTCACGGTACATTTTCATAAGAAATTCCTCACAGGCTATTTTATCCCGTGAATACTGCCAGTGAGGGTTGGAAAGGGGAGTGCTCTCCGTTATTTTGTAGTCGGACAGCGGTTTCTGGTAAGCAGAAGCCGAGCTGATGTAGATATACTGTTTTGTCCTGCCCTTGAACAGTCTGTAGTCTCTCTCGACCTGTTCGGGCACAAAGCCAATGAACTCTCCAACGCAGTCAAAGGTCATTCCCTCTGTCTTTGCGGAGATATCCGCTTCGTTGCTGATATCGCCCGTAATGACTTTGACGTTTTCGGGGAGCTCTGCGGTACGTGCACCACGGTTCAGCAGGTATAGCGTATGCCCCTGTTTCGCAAGAAGTCGGGTTATCGCCATGCTGATAGTTCCTGTACCGCCTATCAATAGTATTTTCATGTTTTCACCTCATTTATATCAGTGCATATTAAAATTATATCATAAAAACTTCGACAATGCAACAAAACATTTAGGAAAAACATACCAAAAATCAGAGGGCTGAGTTGTGTAAAGTGCGTAAATTATTAGTAAGCAGTAAGTAGTGAGCAGTGAGTAGCGGCGGCGTTCCGCCGCGTGTTCTATTATTTCCATTGATACAAAAAAGGCGCACAAAAGTGCGCCTTTTAATACTACTTACTACTTGCTACTTACTACTTACTACTTACTGCTTACTTCTTATAGCCGTTAGGATTGTTCTTCTGCCAGTTCCATGTGTCACGGCACATATCAGCCAGTGTTTTCTCGGTCTTCCAGCCGAGGATATTCAGCGCCTTGTCAGCATTTGCATAGCTCTCGGAAAGATCGCCTGCACGCCTGTCGCCGTATACATGGTTTACCTTCATATCGTTGACCTTTTCAAAGGTCTCAACGATCTCTGTAACGCTGTATGGTGTGCCTGTGCCGAGGTTGAATATCTCAGTGCCCTTGTGACCGAAAACATAGTCTATAGCCTTTACGTGACCGATAGCAAGGTCAACTACGTGGATATAGTCACGGCGGCAGGTACCGTCGGGTGTCGGGTAGTCCTTGCCGAATATTGTCAGACATTCACGCCTGCCAACTGCTACCTGTGCAACGTATGGCATGAGGTTGTTCGGGATGCCCTGCGGATCCTCGCCGATCTTGCCAGATGGATGAGCGCCGATGGGGTTGAAGTAGCGGAGAAGCACAACGGAAAGCTCCTTGTTTGCCTTTGCTGCGTCCTCAAGAATCTGCTCCATCATTGCCTTTGTCCAGCCGTAGGGGTTGGAGCAGGTGCCTCTCTGCATTTCCTCTGTGTAAGGCACGGGATTCTCCTCGCCGTAGACAGTTGCGCTTGATGAGAAGATGATATTGTTGACGCCATACTTCTCCATGCACTCTAAAAGCGAAAGGGTAGTATCGATATTGTTGCGGTAGTAGAGTATCGGCTTAGCCACGGACTCGCCTACAGCTTTAAGACCTGCGAAGTGTATAACAGCGTCTATCTTGTTCTCGGTGAAAACAGTCTCCAGCTCAGCTTTGTCCTTGATGTCCACCTCGTAAGCCTTGACGGACTTGCCTGTTATCTCCTCCACACGCTTGATGGATTCGGGGCAGCTATTGGAGT
>JAFVBU010000300.1 GCA_017479805.1 Ruminococcus sp. | reverse complement strand
TGGATTTATGTTATTTTTAGCGTAAGGCGTGGAACGCCGGGTGACGCCCCACAGTGTGGAGAGATGTCCGAAGGACAGAGGGGGAGGGCACGTGTCAAGTGCGGCGTTCCCTACAAAATAATTTACGTAGAATAGCCGAATTGTAGGGGCGCATGACCTGCGCCCGTGCTGTTTCTTACATAAAAACGGACTTTTTCGACAGGCTGAGGGCGCACACTATGCACTAATACACTTATACACTAAAAATCACTCTTTAGGCGGCTCATTGATAAATTCAGCCACAATATAGCGTGGGCGCTGTTTCACTTCTGCGTATATCTTGCCCACGTACTCGCCGATAATGCCGAGGCAGAGAAGCTGTAAGCCGCCGATGAGCCAGATGGAGCACATTGTACTTGACCAGCCGTGCTCGGAGAAACCGCCTATCTTTGCGATAAATGCCCATATGAACGCACATATGCTCAGCACTGACATGACGAAGCCGAGAGTTGTAATGAGCTTCAGGGGCTTGGTGCTGAACGAGGTTATGCCGTTGACCGCAAAGGCAAGCATTTTCTTCAGCGGATACTTGCTCTCGCCTGCGAAACGCTCGTGGCGCTCGTAGTACACACTACAGCTCCGGAAGCCGATGAGCGGCACCATTCCTCTCAGGAACAGGTTGACCTCCTTGAAGTTGGCAAGCTCCTGCAAAACTCTCTTACTCATAAGGCGGAAGTCGGCATGGTTGTACACCACATCCGCACCCATGACCTTCATGAACTTATAGAATCCCTCAGCGGTGAACTTCTTGAAAAATGTGTCGGTATCACGGGCACTTCTCACGCCGTAGACCACCTGATTGCCCTCGTAGTACTTCTCTACCATAGCGTCGATGGTGTTGATATCGTCCTGTAGATCGGCGTCCATCGTTATAGCCATATCGCAAATTTCCTTGACCGTCATAAGACCTGCAAGGACGGCATTCTGGTGACCGCTGTTGTGGGCGAGATTAATGCCCGAAAAGAAGCTGGGGTCAGCCTTGTGGAGCGCTTCTATCAAGCTCCATGTCTTGTCCTTTGAACCGTCATTAACGAAAACCACACGGCTTTCGGGGCTGATGAGCTTTCTCTCGATGAGCGAGGTGTATTTTGCTTTGAGCTGTGCGGCAGTCTCCGTGAGGACTTCCTCCTCGTTGTAGCAGGGGACTACCATATATAATATTTCAGGTTTTTCCATTTGAAAATCTCCTTGTTTATGGCTGTCAAGGGGCGATAAAGGTATCGCCGCTTTTTATATTATATTTATAATTACGCATTATTCAATACGGCAGAGTGAACTGTCCCGCTTTCCAGATACCGTCCTCCAGTACCATTGAGAAAGTGTCAGTCTCGGAATATGACTCGTCACCGAAGTCACTGCCGTCGTAGTAGTTCTCCACGGTGAAAAAAATCTCATCATCCGTTTTGGACTGTATATCCGTTATTTTCGATGCCGAATAGTAAAGGTGCGAGCCTCTTTCGCCGTTTATAGCGTAAACAGCGCCGTTGCTCTCACGGTAGTTGGTGGAAAGCTCGTTGGGGTATCTTCTGCTGAAAACCTTGCAGAAGTCCCTTTCAACGTCTGCCATCGAGTGGACATCGGGGTCTGTGACCTTGTAGAACTGCCAGCCGAAGTCGTTTTCCACATAGGAGCTGTAGTCAAGGGAGTAGGGGCAGTTTACCAGAAATTTCCAGTAGGTCTGACAAGCCGACTCAAACAGCTTCTGAGCCGCCGACATGAGAACAGTGTCATCCTGCTTTTCCTGCGGCTTATCGAAAACTATCGCTCCGTTGTCGTCGTAGGAGAAAACACCTGCGCCCTGTGGGTCGGGCTGTTCGGTGGGAGCTTCCGTGACTGTGTCCTTGCCGCTTGTGGTAACTGATGTTGTGGTC
>JAFVBU010000299.1 GCA_017479805.1 Ruminococcus sp. | reverse complement strand
TTTGTAAACTTTTTGCGAACTTTGAAAAGTCCAATGATATTTATCCAAACAAGTGTTTCTTCACGCCGGCAGCCCAGGGGTACTGTTCCATGTATTGTCCGAGCCTTGCTGACGGAACATTCTTACCGTCAAGGCAGTCATAAAAATCACAGCGCAGCATTGAGGTGTCTATGCTGTAAAAGCCCTTTGAATTGGAGATCATCTCCTTCGGAACACCGTATTTTCCAAGCGTCTTGCGTATATCGTCGATTATGTTTCGGATATAGGTGCGCTTTTCGTCACCGTCCTCGCCCTCTTTAAAGAGAATGACCCTCAGCTCCTCCTCCGACACCTCTGCGCCTCTCTTGTCGATAAGGAATGCCAGTATCTCCTTGCTGTCCCTGCGCTCAAATTTTACTGGGCTTGTGCCGTAGAACACCTCGAAATACCCGAAGCACTGTACCCTAAGCTCTCTGATAGGAGTGCGCACCTTTGTTATTGCCGTGCGGATATCCTCCTCGGATACTGGCTTTACAAGATAGCCGCACACATAAAGATCAAGCGCCTGCACTCTGTAATCGGCGTCCGAGTGACCCGTGTAGATGAAGATATTCAGCCCCGGATATTTTTCACTTAGGTGCTTTGTGAGGTCAAGCCCGTTCACCGCATACCCGAGGTCTATATCCACAAAAGCGATGTCTGCTTGGTTGTTTTCAAGGAAGTCAAGCATATCCTCCATTCGCACAAAGCCCTCGTGAGTTCCGTTGGGGTCTATCCTTTTAAGCCTGCGTGTGAGTGAGTTCACCGCCAGCTGCTCGTCATCAAGTGTTACCGTTATCATGTTTTACCTCCTGCGCCTTTGGAATTATTATCTCTGCGACTGTCCAGCCGTTATCCCGCCTTATCTCAAGCCTGCCGCCGCACATCTTTTTGAGCCTTTCCTCTGTATTTTTCAAGCCTATACCGCCCTTGCCGAGAGTTTCGTCGCTGATCTCAAAGCCCCCGCCGTTATCCCTTATCTCGGCATGGTAGGAGTCCTCGGTCTCATAGGAAGCCAGTATGACCCTGCCGTCCTCGGAATAGCGGTCTATGCCGTGCTTTACGGCATTCTCCACAAGCGGCTCGATGCTAAGAGCAGGCACCTTGAAGTTCTCGCATTTAATTTCAAACTCAAACTGAAATTTCTTGCTTGTGTCGGCGTACTCGATAGCGAGATACTCCTTCACCGCCTGCACCTCGTCCTTAAAGTCAACAGGCAGGCTGCTGTTCGTGGCGTTGATGTTATTTCTGAGATACCTTGCAAAATGCTCTATCAGCTCCGCTGCACGTTCGGGGTCGGTGTAGCATACCTCCTGCACGGCGATCATCGCATTGTTGATAAAGTGCGGCTTTATCTGCGCCTGCATAAGACTGAGCCTTGCTTCGGCAAGCTTGGTCTTTGCTTTTTCAAGCTCATAGCCATATTTGAGCGTTACATCGGTCTTGTTCTTTTCGTATAGCAAGAACATAAGCAACTCCGCTATTGACACCATGATATTATTGAAATTAAAACCCGAGTACGCTATGCTCATCAGAAAGCCTGCCATCGGAAACAGGAAAGCTATAGCGATCATTCGTTTTATAAAGCGGTCGGTCTGCTTTCTGTAAAGCACTGCCGCCACGCCGATAAACAGGAACGTAAGTATCGTTATACCCTGCCAGACATAGTAGCCCCACGAGCGGTTGTATTCGTTGCTTGCGTTCATGAAATACAATGCTTTAGTAAATGGCGTTGTCAGAAGCAGGAAAAGGTTCGGCACTTCGAGAAGCTGAAAGCCGGTTATTATGCGCCCAAGCCGTTTGTCATTATTCTTTTTGGCAATATACGTATTTATGACATCAAGGAAAAACACAGTCAGAAATGCGCCTACAAGATAGTAACAGAATACTCCTATCTTCATGACATACCGAGCGGTTGTGGAATCAAGTCCTTCATAAATGATCGTGGTAATATTTGCAAGGTTATACAGAAATATCGCAACATAGAAAATATTAAGTTCGCCGGAAAGAGGTATCTTGACCTTGCTC
>JAFVBU010000298.1 GCA_017479805.1 Ruminococcus sp. | reverse complement strand
TTTTCTTTGTCAATACCTTTTTGAAAATTTTTCTGTGATTTTTTTGCCGTTCTCTCATTCGTTACGCTCCCATGCTGCGCCAGCAGGCTTACTGTTCGCGTCCCCTCGAGGCGACTTAATTATTATAGCACGATGATGAGCCAAAGTCAACACGGAATATTAAACAAGCTTGGTAATCATTTCAAGCCGAATTGTGTCAAAAAAACACAACTGCTACGAAAAAGTCAGCGTCATACACAGCTCGGGACGGTTTTCTTTAAGTGACAGCGTCACTTCTCCGCTGTATTGATAACCCGCTTCCTGAAGCAGATCAAATATATTCTGCTCATCTATGAACTCACTCATAAAGGTGTCATAGAGCCCCTGTGTCGCAAATCTTATCTCAATGGTAGTTTCACCGCTCTCCAGCTCGCGGCGGACGATGTCCTTTGCATCCTCCATGCTCTCCGCGTACAGACCGCTGTGAACGTAGTAGTTTCTGTCGTCCTTGCTGCATACATAAGGCTCAAAAAGCTCCGTATCCGCAAAATGAGTCTTACGGAAGATGCTGTCGGAGCACAGGAAATACATCTGTCTCACTTCTCCCGAAACGTCCGTATCCGCCCATGTTACATCTATATTATACCAGTCAGTGCCCAGTTTCACCTGATTCCACGCATGGTTTTCGCCCTCGTCTGTCTTTCCTGTTATGACCACGCTTTCGATCCCCAGTTCGGAAGCAAGCAGATTGAAAGCCTTCGCATAGCCCTCACAGTTCGCTTCGCCATCTACAAGACAGCCATAGGCAGTAGATGCGAACTCCTCATTATCTCCCGAGACATATCTGCATTTTTTCACCAGATAATCATTGATGTAGCGAACCTTGTACTCGTCACTTTTCTGATCCGCAGCCCCTGCAACAGCCTCATCAACAGCGTCATCCATTTTTTTGCGCCTGCCTTCAAAGTCGCCCATCTTCCGATAGACCACCTTTGCATCGCGTACCTTCGCGGCTGTATAGTACACAGAGTCAAGATAGAAAAAGCGGCTCTCCTGCTTTTCGAGAATGCAGTAGACCTTTGAATACTCATCCCCGTCCATTTCCACCGGCAGAGGTATTTCCTCCTCATGCTCAGCTATACCGCGGTACAGCGCCGCATACACAGCTTGCTCATCCGGTGTCAGCTGTCTGTATACAGGTCTGTATTTTGACTCCACCGTGGAAAGATAGCCCTTGTCGGGGTATGACCTCAGTATGCCCGAGTTCTTTATGAACCTCCAGCCGATCAGCAGAAAGGCTGAACATATTATAACAAGGAACAGCGCAGTTACTTTTTTTCCCAATTCAATTCTCCGATATCATTACTGTATTGTTCTTTATTTTGAATGACGGCAGATTTTCCACGAACTTGCTGAACTTGGAATAGCCGTATGACTTTACATCAAATCCCGGTATCTTCACACAGAGCTGCTTTTTCAGCTCGCCGAGGTTGTAGCCCTTTGTGCCGTTGGTGCGGACGATCGCCGCAAGAGTTGACTCAATGCGCTCAAGGTCGGTCATGCTTGTCTTCTGGGAGACAAGTATGCTGCTGCCCTCCTGACGGAAGCTGAGACCGTCAAAGTCCTTGAGGAACTGTGAGAACTTGGAATAACCGTAGTTTCTCACATCGAAATCCGGATAGCGGTTGAGAAGTCTGCTTCCCAGCTCGCCGATATTTATTTCGTCCCTGAGGTTGGCGTTCTCGGTGATTATGCGGACTATCGCCGATTCAAGAGCCTTCAGCTCCACCTTCTCGCTCTCGCCCGTATTCTGGAGCTCCTCATCTGCAAGTATCTCAAGGTACTTGAAAGCGTTGCAGGCTGTGCTGAAAGGCTTGGGAGTCTTCTGCTCGCCCATGCCGATAACGTGCATACCCGACTCACGCAGACGTATAGCCAGTCTGGTAAAATCGCTGTCGCTGGACACTATGCAGAATCCGTCTATATTATGAGAATAGAGAATGTCCATGGCGTCGATTATCATAGCCGAGTCCGTGGCATTCTTTCCCGTGGTGTAGCTGTACTGCTGAACGGGAGTAATAGCGTTGTCCAGAGCCATATTCTTCCAGCCTGCCAGATTAGGGCGGGTCCAGTCGCCGTAAACTCTCTTATATGTAACGATACCGTAATTGGACACCTCGTCCAGGATATACTTGGTATACTTTGCCGCAACGTTATCCGCGTCGATAAGCACGGCATAGCGCATTTCCTTTTCCATATTTCACCTCATAGTAGTATAGTGATACATATTTATTATAACATTTATATTTAAATTTGTATATAGTAATTCCGCACAAAGACAAAGAGCCGTCTTTGTGCGGAATTCAAAGAGCTACTGTTATTTAGTGCCGCAGAAAAAGCACTTCTGCGTTATCTTCGTAAGAATATAAAAAATCCCGAAACTATTGCTTCGGGATTTGTGTAATACCAAGGTTATTACCCCAGTACTATGGAGCGGATTACGAGGCTCGAACTCGCTACCTCCACCTTGGCAAGGTGGCGCTCTACCAGATGAGCTAAATCCGCATTGTATATAGAACGCTTCCGCGTTCTATATGGTGCTTCCGGTCGGAATCGAACCAACGACACGGGGATTTTCAGTCCCCTGCTCTACCGACTGAGCTACAGAAGCGTGTTGGCGACCCCGAACAGACTCGAACTGTCGACCTCCTGCGTGACAGGCAGGCGTTCTAACCAACTGAACTACGAGGCCATGTGGTGGGGACTACAGGGCTCGAACCTGTGACCCTCTGCTTGTAAGGCAGATGCTCTCCCAGCTGAGCTAAACCCCCAC
>JAFVBU010000297.1 GCA_017479805.1 Ruminococcus sp. | reverse complement strand
GTCAAGTACTTTTTAAAAGTTTTCTTTGTTAATCAAATCTCAGCGGATAATTTCACCATCAGACTTGTCCGCTTCTCAACCCTCCCGTGCTGCGCCAGCAGGCTTACCGTTTTAGGTTTCTTGCGTTGTCTCGTCCGACAGCTTTTATATTATAGCACCATTTTCCTACTTTGTCAACTAAAAGAATGTTCTTGATTTTTTCCTCTTTTTGTTCATTACTTACAACCAGTATAATTTTGCACAAAATATACTTTCAAAAATTAATTTACACTGTGTTAATTTTTACAGTCAAAAAATGTGTTATAATAAGATAGAATATAATATCTTTTTTACGGAGGTGAGAAAATGGCAAAAGGATCAGATCACAACAACAAAAACATCAAAAGTTTCCGCTTAATGATGATACTCGGCTACGCTCTTATTATCGTTTTATCGATCACGACCATTTCTCAGCTTGCTATCCGCAAGACCGACATAATTCTGAAAAACAAAGTTACTTCCCTCACCGCTTCATTGAATGTTCAGATGAAGCTCAACCTCGAAAGCTACCTCTCACGCATGGAGACCATCGGCACCCTCGCTTTCGGTCTTGATGAGACTTACACCTACGACGCTACCGCTCCTGCGGCGGACGAATACGAGTCCATCGTCACGGAAAAGCTCATTTCCGACCGCCTGCGAAGCCTTTGTATCATGGAAAATTTCGTTGACTACGGCATTGTCTACCGAAACAACCACACCGTCGGCAAGCTGTCCAACGGTACTATCAACCTTTTCGGAGACAATATCTTTACCGACCTTTCTGCTATGATAACCCGTCAGCGTACAAGCGACGGCTGGTACACAGGCTACAACAACGACTACACACGTATATATTATGTTAAATCTATACACGAAAACGCTATCCTCGTTATCTCCTTCTACTCCTCCGAGCTGGAGAACGTTTTCGATAACCCCGAAACTCTCAGCGATATGACCATCCAGCTCACCGACAGAAATCTCAATATTCTCTATTCTTCCGACGGTGTTGAACGTGGTCAGCCTGTGCAGGAGCATATCTACAACATTGCTCAACAGCACACCTCCGCCTCTATTATAGATAATGAGTACCTCGTTTCCGTCAACAACTGCTCCGATGACTGGTTCGTCATCTGCTCCATTCCCACCGAGATCATTCTGTCCGAAATCAGCGATATACAGTTCTTTATACATATCATCGCCATCATCGCTTCACTTTTTGCCATCGCTCTCGGTACGATCATTACCTATAAGCTGACCCGTCCTGTGGACACAGCTATCAACACTCTTATAAATAAGGCTAACATTGACCAGCTCACAGGTATCCTCAATAAGCGCACATTTGAGGAATTTGCTCAGTCCAGCCTTACCGATGATTCGTCTTTTGTACATCACACCCTCATCCTCATCGATCTGGACAACTTCAAGGGCGTCAATGACAATCTCGGTCACAGCTACGGCGACAAGGTGCTGACCACTACGGGCTCTATCCTCCGCCGACTGTTCACCTCGTCGGACGTTGTGGGAAGGATCGGCGGCGACGAATTCTGCGTTCTGCTCAACAACCTCCCGGATGAAACCGTTGACCAGACAAAGCTGGGCTCTAAAAAGTGCGAGGCTATATGTGAGGCGTTCCGAGAATTCTACTCGGGCAAGGACAATAACTATAAAATATCCGCCAGCTTAGGTGCGGCTGTCTATCCCGAGGACGGCAAGACTTTTGAGGAGCTGTACGCCAGTGCTGATAAGGCGCTCTACCACTCAAAGCGCAGCGGCAAGGACACCTACTGCTTCTATTCCGATATCAAGGACGAGGAGGAAGAATAATGGCTATGAAAAGAATATTCTCCTCCGCCTTAGCAGGCATCATTCTCCTTTCCACAGTTTCATGCGGCGACAATGCTATTGTCAGACAGCAGACAGAACAGGCCACTATTTCCCTTTCGTGGTGGGGAAACGACGCAAGACATGAGTATACTATAGAAGCTGTTGAAAAATTCCAGATACTCCACCCCGAAATCAAGGTCAGGATAAACTACTCGGAATGGTCGGGCTATGAGTCCCGAAGCCGTGTGCAGATGATATCCAAGACCGAATCGGACGTTATGCAGATAAACTTCAACTGGCTGGACGAATACTCCCCCGACGGCGAGGGCTACTACGACATAAACAAGCTGACCGATATAGTTGATCTCAGCTCATTTTCCGAGGATATGCTGAAATACGGTACTGTCAACGGCAAGCTCAACGGTATCCCCATCGCCATGAACTGCATGAGCGTCTATATAAATAAGACCATATACGAACAGTACGGGCTGGAAGTCCCGAGAACGTGGGACGACTTCTTTGCCGCCGCTAAGCTGATGAAAAAAGACGGCATATTCCCGCTGTCAGGCGGTTCAAAGCAGATGTGGCTGTTCTGCATGAGCTATGTGGAGCAGAAAAGCGGCAAAAAGTTCATCACCGACGACAAGAAATTAGGCTTCGGCAGAGATGAAATAAAAATGATGATAGAGATGTACTGCAAGCTGGTGGAGGAAAAGGTAATGCCGCCCATCGAGCAGTATGAGCGTATCAACGTCAACGACGGCAAATATGCAGGTATCGTTGCGTGGGTCAGCGACGCCATCAACTACTGCGGTACTGCAATAGAAAGCGGCTATGACTATACCGTTGCCGACTATACCGCTATCGATCCTGCCAAAACAGGCGAGGGCTGGACTGCAAAGCCTGCCACCCTTTATGCTGTAAGCGCCAATACCGAGCACCCCAAAGAAGCCGCAATGCTTCTGGACTATCTGCTGAACAGCAAGGAGACTGCTCTCCTGCAAGGCGTAGAAAAGGGAATCCCCCTCAGCGTGTCCGCCAGAAAATATCTGGAAGAAGCAGGACAGCTCAGCGGTCTGCAATACGACGCTTCACAGCTCATGGAGAACAATCCGAGGATAACCCCGATGGATCCTTTCGTGGAAAAGAACGAGACCTACGAAACGTTCATAGACGTCTGCACCCGTGTTATCTACGGCAAAGCTGACGTTTCCGAGGCGACCTCTGAACTGTACACCACACTTAAACAGCTATATAGCTCATGAACCTGTCATAGCACTACAGGTTCTTTCGATCCTATACCTCCATTATTTTGTTTTACTTGTTTAGCTCCCGACAATTTATCGGGAGCAATTCTTTTAAAAATAACATTTCAGGCGGTCGGGATCGACCGGGCGTTTGCGTAATTGCATTGCACCGCCCCAAAAGTTACACGCCCCTCTATTTATAAGTTTTTTCTAAAAATGATTGTTTTTATTGTAATTAGCTATTGAAAATCACATTTTTTTATGGTATAATAAATACATAGCTAAACATGAAAGGATGATAGGCTTGACGCCAAAGGAAGAATTCATTCAGATATACAAGGAAAATATCAAGCGTGGCGGCGCTGACAAGCTGCTTGAGTACCTTGAAAAAAGCGATTTCTTTACTGCCCCCAGCAGTACAAGATTCCACGGTGCTTATGAGGGCGGTCTCGTCCAGCACAGCCTTAACGTTTACCACTGTCTGAAGGACTACCTCTCACGCCCCCGTACAAAGGAACTGTACGGCATGGACTACTCCGAGGAAACTATCGCTCTCGTCGCTCTCCTGCATGATGTGTGCAAGGTCAATTTCTATACAGTTGAGCTGAGAAACAGAAAAAATGACGAGACAGGTCAGTGGGAAAAGGTACCCTTTTATACTGTCGATGATAAACTGCCTTACGGACATGGGGAAAAATCAGTCTATATCCTGTCAGGTTTCTTTTACGGCGAAGACAGACTTACCCGTGAGGAAGCGTTCGCTATCCGCTATCATATGGGCTTTTCGGGTCCCGAGGACAACTACGTCATAGGCAAGGCGCTGGAAATGTATCCTCTCGCCCTCGCTCTCAATGTTGCGGATATGGAGGCTTCATACTACCTTGAGGGAAGCTGCAAATAAGGAGATGTTTATATGAACTGGTACAATAATGCTATAATTTATCACATATATCCTCTTGGATTCTGTGGTGCACCTAAATTCAATGACGAAAGCGACTCGGTTACCTACAGGCTTGACAAGGTACTTGACTGGATACCCCACCTCAAGGAAATGAACGTTGATGCTGTATACTTCGGTCCTGTGTTTGAATCCGTTGAGCACGGCTATGACACCACCGACTATAAGACCATCGACCGCAGACTGGGCGACAACAACTCTTTCCGTTATATATGCGATCAGCTCCACGAAAACGGCATAAGAGTCATTCTCGACGGCG